>DATMXV010000363.1:0-32370 GCA_035561335.1 Desulfitobacteriaceae bacterium | reverse complement strand
TTTGTGACTAATGACATATGCCCTTATTTCCTTCTTATTTTATAATAATGAAATAAATGTCGAAAGGAGTTGCCAAGCAATGCATGGAAAAGTAAACAGACCTAGTCCTTTTTTAACTGTACAAATGATGTGTGAAGAAGCATCCCGTTTGAACGGGGAATGTGTAACAAGAAAAATGACTGCTGAGGATTGGTTAAAATATGGTCCATTAAAACTGACTAAGAAAAACATAATGAAAAACAATATGAGAAATTCATAAATAACCTCCGCGTTTTTGATAAAATCCGATGCCCAAATAAAAAAATCCCCTAAGTATGCGGACTTAGGGGATTTGCTGTTTGTTGATAATTAACGTTTCGAGAACTGGGAAGCCTTACGGGCTTTTTTCAAACCGTATTTACGACGTTCTTTCATGCGGGGATCACGAACAAGGAATCCTGCCCGTTTGAGGGCGGGTCTTAAACTTGCATCAGCCTTTAATAAAGCCCGGGCAATTCCTAATCTTAAGGCGCCGGCTTGACCTGAGTTCCCTCCGCCATGAACTAAAGCAATAACATCATATTTACCAATATTATCTGTTATATCAAGAGGCTGCTGAACTATCATTTCCAAGGTCTTTTTCCCGAAGTATTCAGTCAAACCTCTTTTATTTATTGAAAAATTACCCTGACCGGCAAGAAGCCGGACTCTGGCCACGGCATTTTTTCTACGCCCGGTAGCTGCATATTGTAACTGTGCTGACATTTATTCTTCTTCCTCCTTCCTATAATGATTGGATAGTCCAATTTTCGGGCTGCTGTGCTTGATGGGGATGTGCCGCACCTTTGTATACTTTCAATTTCCTGTACATTTGCGCGCCCAATTTATTATGAGGAAGCATTCCTTTGATTGCATGTTCCATTGCTCTCTCAGGCATATTTTGCATCAAATTTTTATAAGTAACCTCTTTGAGGCCACCCGGATATCCTGAATGATGACGATATTTCTTATTGTTCAATTTATTACCTGTCAGGATGGTTTTCTCAGCATTAATTATTATAACATGATCTCCGGTATCTACATTAGCAGTAAAAATCGGTTTATGTTTACCCCTGAGAATACGTGCTGCTTCAGTTGCGACCCGTCCCAAAGGAATTCCGGCTGCATCAATAACAAACCATTTGCGGTTAATGTCGGTTGCTTTCGCAAAGAAAGTGGACATCTTATTCCCTCCATAGTCTAATTTGCATGTCTTTTCCGTCTATGTGGGGCTCAGGCACACTAACGGCAAATGTTCAAGTCTGTGGGGCTCAAGCACATGACAAGACATAAAGACTCATAAAGATATTTTATCTAAGCTAATGGGTACTGTCAACATTTCAAGGCCTTATATTGAGATAAATTCCTGCAATTTTTGTAGTTTTCAGGATTACTCCAAAATAAACCGTAGCTCAATTCAGGGTACACCTCCCAGGGACTTTCCGCACCGTAATGTACGTAGGTAAGAGTCAAACCCTGGGCAGGAGCAACTACCGGTACCTGTTTTCTTTCCTGAAGAACCAGAAGCTGAGGGATCTCCGTAACATCCAGTCTGCCTTTGCCTACTTGCAGCAAGGTACCGGCAATAATACGCACCATTTTATAAAGGAAACCGTCCCCAATACAAATTAATCTTAATAGATCTTCTTCTTTCTGCACCCGGCAGCAGTAAAGGTTACGTTCAAAAGTTTTACTTGAACCGCCGGAAGCGGCAAAAAATCTGAAATTATGCCTGCCTTCAAGAAGGAGGGCGGCTGACTTCATGCTTTCTGTATCCAACTTAAGGGGTTCGTGCAAAGTATAAAGCCGTTTAAAAACATCGGGTATCCGCTTATTATCTATCAGATAATCATAACGCTTCCATTGAGCAGACAACCTGGCATGAAAGTCGTCTGTTACATCCTGGGCCTTCAGGACCCGAATCTCCCTCGGTAACAAACTATTAAAAGCTTTGGCTATATTTTCTGCAGGTATGCTGACCGCCGAGCGGAAATTTACTACTTGCCCTGCTGCATGGACCCCGGCGTCTGTCCTGCCTGCAGTTGAAATACTTATTTCTTCTTTAGTCAGGACTTGCCAGATTTTTTCCAGTGTCCCCTGAACAGTAGGACCATGAGCCTCCTGCTGCCGTTGAAAACCATGATACCCTGTGCCATCATATGCTAAAATCAAGCAAATATTACGCATTAAAATCTCCTACTTTAACAAAAACAAATACATATCACAATAATTTCAGCCGCGAAAAAGGATCAACCCTACCCCTGCCATAAACGTGACCAGGGCAACCCAATTATCCCTGGAACCCCATTCCTGGGTGCTTAGGGTCCTGTAGCTGCCGCTGATATAACCCCTGGCCAAAAGATTATCGCCAACTTCTTCAGCCCGGCGCAAACTTAAAAGTAATAATGGTGTCAGCAGATTTGCCAGTTCCCTGACCCGTCCCAGCCAGGAAGAAGCCACCACCCCTTTGGCTGCCCTTGCTTTCCCGATCATAGTGATCTCTTCCAGCAGCAAAGGGATAAATCTTAAGGTAAGTGTAAGTAAGAGGGCAAAATCTGCCGCTAAAGGAGTCAAGCGGGTAAAAGGATTAACAAAGTAAGCAATTCCCAAGCCTTGCTCCAGGGGCGGTGTTACAGCCGCAAATAAACGGGTCAAGCCAAACAAAACAGCAATTCTCCAAAGCAGCAATCCTACTTCTTCTAACCCGGCCTGGGACCAATGTCCCTCCCAAAATCGCCATGTTCCCGGCCACTCCCAACCAGCGGCCAGAGTATAAAACAGTCCCAGCCATACCAACATAATCAGGACTGAACGGTAAAGCCGCAAGGGAATCCTGTTCAACAGGGTAATTGCCGCCAAACTCAAAGTTGCTGTCAATAGCCCAATCCATCCGGTTATAGTAAGTAAAAAAGACAGCCAAACCATCCCTCCAACTTTCAAACGGGGATCAAGGCCATGTAATAAACTTGTACCCGGCCAGTAGAGAGTACTTTCCATATTATTATATCCTCTATTCTATATCCCTAACTAATTCTAGATCCCTAACTAATCCTCACTCCGGCTTCCTGCCAGCAATGAAGATACTCGTTCCATGAATCTGCCGGACAATCCAGGGTCACTTCACCATTTTCCACCAACCAGAGACGGTCTGCATGTTCCAGGACTTCCCCGATGTCATGAGTTACGTATAGGACAGTTAACCGACCATGCAAATCTCTTAAGATTTTATTTATCAGATCCCGTCCCGGTCCGTCAAGTCCTAACATTGGCTCATCCAATAAGAGAATCTCCGGCCTGGTTTGAAGGGCGGCGGCGAAAGCTACTCTTTGCCGTTCCCCACCGCTTAAACATTCCGGGGCCCTGAAGACCTGGTCCGGCTGAATCCCGTATTCGAAGAGGAAATCAAGATCAGCTTCTTTGTCACGTTGATTTTTTTTATTTCGCCCGTAGAATACCTCATCATAGACAGTATGGCCGATAAAATATTCTCCCGGTTCCTGAAGGACCAAACGGTTTCTTCTCCGTACTTGTGAGAGGTTTGAGCGGGTTAACATTTCGCCAAAAGAGCTGAAAGTCCCTTCACTGGGAAGGTTGAGGCCGATTACACTTTCCAGCAGTGTGGATTTTCCAGCGCCGGACGGACCCATTATTGCAATAAATTCTCCAGTTCTCACAACCTTGTCAATGTTCAGCCGGGTCCCGTAAACTGCGGCTTTCCACTCCAAAACAGGGGACCTCGAAATATCCGTTACTTCCTGTTTTTTCTTTCTTACGGGATTATTCCGATTATGAGATAAACGGATTCCATACTTGCGGCACAGTTCCGGATCCGCTAAAACTTTAGGGTCCCCGGCATCTATCAAAAACCCGTTTTTAATTAACAATAAACGGTCTGCCTGTCTCGCTAATTCCGGATCATGTGTTATCCAGAGTTGTCCGATATTTGCTTTTTCTTTCCGCAAAAGAGCCAGGATTTTATCCTGAGCTCTCTGGTCAAGCATAGTCAAAGCCTCGTCTAAAATCAGGAAGGCCGGGTTCAGGGCTAATAACGCTGTTGTTACCAAACGTTGTCTTTCTCCGCCCGATAAAGTCGAAGGAGATTGATTTTCTTTACCACCCAGACCAACTGTTGAGGCTAATTCCATAACTTTGGTTCGTACCTCCTGGGCCTTAAATCCCAGATTAAGCAAACCAAAACCAAGTTCCTCGGCTACACTGGCCCCGATTGTCTGCCGGCGGGGATGTTGGCCAACAAAGGCAATTTCCCGCCAACGCGGGTATGTTTCCCAGGAGCATAAGTTCCCGTTCTCAAAAAGCCGGACCGTCCCGGAATCCGGTTGCAGCAAGCCTGTTAATGATTTCGCCAGGGTTGATTTTCCAGACCCATTTTCACCCATGAGGGCTACGATTTCCCCTTGATACAAATCAAAAGTTACATTTTTTATAATATTACGGAAACCTAACTCTTTTATGTGTAATACTTTAGCCGGCATTCTGCCCCTCCACATTAAAATTCTTACGGCGTCTTATTACTTCATTACCGACAATAACCGCAATTGCCCCTTTTATTAAATCGAAAGGAATGAAAGGGAAAAATCCCATAGACAGAACGTAAGCAATCCCACCGGGTTTATGTAAATACCAGGTTAGTATCCCATAAAAATAGGTTAGGCCAAATAAATACAAGACCACAATTCCTGCCAGAACACCAAGCGCCGCCCGCCACAGACTTCCTGGCTTATAGATCAGGCCAATTACGTAAGCTGTTGCTATATAGCCGATTAAAAAGCCAAAAGCAGGTTTAAGGACATAGCCGAACCCGCCAAAGGGGGCAGAAGCAAAAACCGGCAGGCCCAGCAAACCTAAAATCAGGTACACAAACATAGCGAGTGCCCCATAGCGGGCGCCAAGAATAATTCCGGAAAGATAGACAATCAAGGGCAAGATACTAAAAGGAACCAATGCCGGGGAAACCCAGCGTAAAACCATCCCTGCCAGACACATCAAGGCTGCAAAAACAGCTGTCATAGCTAAATTCCTGGTATTCATTTTTCCACTCCTCATTGTAAACTATATTTTTAGTTCTAAGTTTACAATAGTCCGTGTGCAAATTCAAGTCTCAATTTGTAATAAACATGATAGTCAGGAAGGCAAAGAGAGCCCCACACCTTTCGGCGCCTGACTCCCAAAAAATAATCCACTATAATTCTTAAATCACTAAACAAGCTCGATAAGCACCATTTCCGCAGCATCACCGCGGCGAAAACCCTTTTTGATAATCCGGGTATAACCACCTTGACGTTCGGCATATTTAGGTGCGATAGTCTCAAACAATTTAGTTACAACGTCTTCTTCCAGCAAATAAGACATAGCCTGACGCCTGGCTGCCAAATTTCCTTGTTTCCCAAGTGAAATCATTTTCTCGGCTATGGCATTCAATTCCTTGGCGCGTGCTGCGGTTGTTTCAATACGTTCAAATTTTAAGAGTGAAGTAACAATATTCCGCAACATCGCTCCGCGATGGCCGGAATTTAATCCCAACTTACGATAAGCCAACGATATCCCCTCCTTGCCCAGGATTTGTCTTCTGTTCCGCTTTAATCATCAGAAGGACGAAAACCCAAATTCAATTCATGGAGTTTTTGCTCCACTTCTTCCAAAGACTTGCGGCCCAGATTCCGTACTTTAATCATATCCTCTTCAGTTTTTTGAGTTAATTCTTCAACCGAATTAATTCCGGCCCGTTTCAGACAATTATAGGAGCGCACCGACAAATCCAGTTCCTCAATTGTCATGTATAAGACTTTATCTTTAGCTTCTTCTTCTTTTTCAACCATAATTTCTACGTTGTTCAGTTTATCTGTAAGACCCATAAAAAGCCGCAAATGTTCACTGAGAATTTTTGCCGCCAAACTGGTAGCCTCTTCCGGTGAAATACTGCCATTGGACCATACTTCAATTGTCAATTTATCATAGTCGGTTATTTGGCCAACACGAGTATCCTCAACACTATAGTTTACTTTGTAAACAGGAGCAAAAATAGAGTCGATCGGTATGACTCCGATAACATGCTCAGGTTTTTTATTTTTGTCAGCAGCAACATAGCCCCGGCCTCTTTCAACAGTCATCTCCATAAAAAGACGCCCATCTTTATCTAAAGTAGCAATTTCCAGGTCCGGATTAAGAATTTCGATATCCGGATCAGTAAAAATATCTCCGGCTCTTACAATCCCTTCACCTTCCTTTTCCAGGCGAAGGAGCCGTTGTTCGTCTGTATGGCTTTTTAAGGCTAACGACTTAATGTTAAGAATAATATCTGTTACATCTTGTAAAACACCTGAAATAGTCGAAAATTCATGCAAGACACCCTCAATTTTTACAGAGGTCACTGCTGAGCCCGGAAGTGAGGAAAGCAAGATACGCCGCAATGAATTACCCAACGTAATCCCATACCCCCGCTCAAGTGGCTCAACAACAAACTTGGCATAAGTGTTATCTTCTGAACGGTCAACACATTCAATTCTGGGCTTCTCGATTTCTAACATCGGATGCACCTCTTTCTCGGGAACTTGATACACAAACCATCCAAGCAATCGGCGACTGAATGACAGAACTAGCTAATTGAGATATTCCCATACAGTCTGAATTGCTTCCACAACAATAAGTGGAACCTTGGCCAACCTATGACTAAGGTTATCTTAACGGGAATACTTCTCCACGATAAGATGGTCCTGAATAGGAATTTGAATATCTTCACGAGAAGGAAGATTGACTACAGTCCCAGCTAGCGCATTAATATCCAAGCTTAACCAAGATGGTACAGGATGCGTACCCAACCCATCAATAATTTGTTTTATGCGTGGTGAACTTTTACTGGCCTCTTTTAAGGCAATAACTTCACCGACTCGAACCAGGTAGGAAGGAATATTTACTCTCTTGCCATTCACAGCAAAATGTCCATGGCGGACAATCTGACGTGCTTCGGGTCTTGATGAGGCAAAACCAAGCCGGTAAATAACATTGTCTAAACGACGCTCAAGTAACCGCATAAGATTATCCCCGGTCATACCCTTTTGCCGGGCAGCCTCTCCAAAATAACTGCGGAACTGACCTTCCATAACTCCATAAATCCGACGGGCCTTTTGTTTTTCCCGTAATTGAATACCATAGTCCGTCGGTTTCTTACCTCTGTTTTGGCCATGCATTCCTGGAGCATACTGACGACGGTCAATAGCACATTTGCCAGTATAGCAACGATCTCCTTTTAAAAAGAGTTTCATCCCTTCGCGGCGACATAAGCGACAGACAGGCCCTGTATATCTAGCCATCAATTACACCCCCTTATACCCTTCTCCGTTTCGGCGGCCGGCAGCCGTTATGCGGAATTGGTGTTACATCTTTAATCAGATTAACTTCCAGGCCGGCTGCCTGGATTGCACGAATTGCAGCCTCACGACCGGTCCCTGGACCTTTTACATAACATTCTACTTCTTTTAAACCATGTTCCATCGCCGCTTTAGCAGCTGTCTCAGCAGCCATTTGAGCAGCAAAGGGGGTACTTTTACGTGACCCTCTGAAACCAAGTGCTCCGGCACTTGACCAGGAAATTGCATTGCCCGCTGTATCAGTAATGGTAACCATGGTATTGTTAAAGGTAGATTTAATATGAGCAACCCCTGACTGGATATTTTTTCGTTCCCGGCGTCTTGTCCGGACAACTCTACGCGCCATTTCTGCTATCCCCCCTTAATTATTTTTTACGACGTGCTCCTACGGTCTTAGCCGGGCCTTTACGAGTACGGGCATTGGTTTTTGTCCGCTGTCCACGGACAGGAAGCCCCCGGCGATGACGCAGGCCCCGATAACAACCGATTTCCATTAAACGCTTAATATTCAGGGATACTTCTCGGCGCAAGTCACCTTCAACTTTAATTTCTTTATCAATAACGTCCCGGAGTTTAGTGACCTCCGCTTCGGATAAATCACGTACACGGGTATCCGGGTTTACACCTGTTTTAGAAAGAATTTTTTGTGAACTGGGCAAGCCAATTCCATAAATATACGTTAAGGCAACCTCTACACGTTTCTCACGTGGCAAATCAACTCCAGCGATACGTGCCATCTAATCTATACACCCCCCAAAATGTCCTAAACTTTAATATACTTATACAATTATGACAAGGCATATTTCCGAACGCGTTGGAACAATTGTCCCAACTCAGCCGCGCATCCGGATGATCTCTTATCCCTGTTTTTGTTTGTGTTTGGGATTCTCACAGATCACCATAACCTTACCATGTCTTTTAATTACCTTGCATTTCTCACAGATCTGCTTCACAGAAGGTTTAACTTTCACCGTGTTCCCCCCCCTTTTTTAATCCTTACTTAAACCGATAAACTATTCTGCCCCGGGACAGGTCATAAGGGGAAAGTTCCACAGTTACCCTGTCTCCCGGCAGAATCCGGATAAAATTCATACGAATCTTACCGGAAACGTGGGCCAAAACCTTATATCCATTAGTGAGTTCTACCATAAACATAGCATTAGGCAGTGGTTCGAGTACTTTTCCTTCAACTTCAATTACATCTTCTTTAGACATGACAATCCCTCCTCAGGCACTTGTTCGGGTTAGTTAACAGCGAGTCAATATTTCAGGACCATTTCTTGTAATTGCGACTGTATGTTCAAAATGCGCTGAAGGTTTACAATCTTTTGTTACCACAGTCCAGTGGTCATCCAATGTCTGTACTTCAAACGTACCCATATTAACCATAGGTTCAATCGCCAAGACCATACCTGCCTCGAGTCGCGGTCCCCGACCAGGTCTGCCAAAGTTAGGAATTTGCGGTTCTTCATGCATAGCTTTGCCAATTCCGTGTCCGACATAATCACGTACTACTGAAAATCCGCATCCCTCTACATAAGTTTGAACTGCATGCGAAATATCCTGGAGCCGATAGCCCATTTTAGCCTGTTCAATACCCCGCATCAGAGAATCTTCGGTAACCTTTATTAATTTCCGAAGTTCGGGTGTTACATCTCCTACAGGCAAACTAATAGCTGCATCTCCAAAATAGCCATCAATAACCGCTCCGCAATCAATGCTAATAATATCCCCAGATTGTAATTTCCTTAAACTTGGTATGCCATGAACTACTTGTTCATTCACTGAAGTACAGAGTGTGGCAGGAAAACCATTGTACCCTTTGAAAGCCGGTTTAGCCCCACATTTCCGGATATTGTCCTCAGCCAAACGGTCCAACTCCATAGTAGTAACTCCGGGTTGTACCGCTTGCTTAACCAGGTTCAGGGTTTCCGCTACAATTCTACCGGCTTTACGCATTTTCTCAAGTTGACGGTTAGATTTCAGCTCAATCATTTGACCTTACCCAAAGACATAATCTGCTGTAACATTTTAAGTTCATGATTCCGTTAGATTCCTTTGCTAAAGTTCCCATCTTTCTTTACCTTTCTCTACTTACCTCATAAACCCTTTATAGTGCCTTTGCATAAGTTGCGATTCAAGCTGCTTCATCGTCTCTAAAGCTACAGAGACAACAATCAGCAGTGAAGTACCCCCAAAATATATATTTTTCAAACCGGTCAAACCAATAACAAAACTTGGCAGTACGGCTATCAGGGCCAGAAATAAGCCTCCGGCTAAAGTAGTTTTGTTTAAAACTTTGGAAATATAATCAGCAGTCGGACGGCCAGGACGCAATCCGGGAATAAATCCACCATACTTCTTTAGGTTGTCAGCCACATCTACAGGATTAAAAGTAACTGCCGTATAAAAGTAGGTAAAGAAAATGATCAGAATTGTATAGATCAAAAGATAGGGTATGGATTGAATTGTCCCATTCATACTAAACCATTGATTAACAAAAAGGGCAAACGAAGAATTAGGCATCCAGGTTGATATTGATTGAGGAAAAGCTAATAAAGAAACTGCAAAGATGACCGGGATTACTCCTGCCATGTTAACCTTTAAAGGTATATGGGAACTCTGGCCGCCGTATACCCGGCGTCCGACAACTCTTTTGGCATATTGAACCTGTATTCTGCGCTGTCCTTCCTGAACATAAACTACTCCGGCTATAACCAGAACAACAATTACCACTAAGCTGAAAACCGTAAGCAGGCTGATTTCATTTACTCTGAGGAGGCCCCACAGATACTTTAAAGCATCCGGAACCCTGGAAACGATACCGGCAAAAATAATCAAAGAAATACCGTTACCAATTCCCTTTTCAGTAATAGCTTCTCCCAGCCACATTAAGAAAGCGCAGCCTGCTGTTAAAACCACGGCAGTCAGCAAATAAATCCACCACGGGGAAACTCCTGCGGGTATGTCCAGCGCTCCCCGCAAACCAAAGGATAAACCAAAACCTTGGACGAATCCCAAAAGCACAGTTCCATAACGGGTATATTGAGTAATCCTCTTACGACCGTATTCCCCCTCCTTGGACAAACGCTCCAAATAAGGAATTACTATAGTTAAAAGTGACAAGATAATTGAAGCTGTAATATAAGGTGTAATACTCAAAGCAAAAACCGTAAGCCTCTTAAATGATCCCCCGGAGAAAGTATCAAAGAACTCAAGGATTCCTCCACTACCCATCATTTCTTTAAGAGCTACGTGGTCAACAAAGGGGATTGGGATATGGGCTCCTATCCGAAAGATCAGAAACATTAGTAAGGTGAAGCCAATTTTTCTCCTTAGATCCGCAACTTTCCAGGCATTCTTCAGAGAATCAACAATCATACTACTCCACCTCGACTTTTCCGCCGCAAGCCGCAATCTTATCGGCTGCAGTCTGACTGACTTTGTCAACTTTTACTGTCAGAGCCTTTGTCAGTTCTCCTGTTCCCAAAATCTTAATACCATGTTTGACGTTCTTGACAAGTCCTACATCATAAAGGCTTTGAATATTAACCTCAGACCCATTTTCAAAACGCTCCAGATCTTTAACATTAACAACTGTATATACTTTTTTAAAGATATTTGTAAAACCACGTTTAGGAATCCGGCGGTATAACGGTTGTTGTCCACCTTCAAATCCCGGGCGTACGCCTCCGCCGGAACGGGCTTTTTGTCCTTTATGCCCTTTACCGGCCGTCTTACCCTGCCCGGATCCAATACCGCGTCCCAAACGCTTGGTTGCTTTTTTCGAACCCGCGGCAGGCTTAAGTTCATGCAATTTCATGCTCGCCAACACCTCCTTTTATTCAGCAATAGACTCCACTGAGAGTAAGTGAGCACATTTTCGGATAACCCCTTGAATAGCGGGATTATCTTCACGGATCACACTGGAACCGATTTTCCTTAAACCGATTACCCTTAAGGATTCACGATGTCCTTTTGAGTAACCAATCGGGCTTTTTATTAGTGTAAGTTTTACTTTCATAACCAATCCTCCTAACCCAGAATTTCTTCTACGGTCTTACCGCGGAGTTTGGCGACTTCATCAGCACGTTTTAACGATTTTAAAGCTGCCATTGTTGCATTGACCATATTATGAGCATTTGCCGAACCCAAGGATTTCGTTAAAATATCATGAATCCCCGTTACCTCTAAAACCGTGCGCACAGCCCCTCCGGCAATAACTCCGGTTCCCTTGGAAGCCGGCTTAAGCAGTACTTGACCCGCACCATAATTACCTATAATCAGATGGGGTATTGTAGTGCCGGTAATCGGTATGGAAATGATATTTTTCTTGGCATCTTCAATTGCTTTCCGGATAGCCTCCGGGACTTCTCCGGCCTTACCGAGGCCGGAACCAACATGACCCTGACCATCACCGACCACGACTAAAGCACTAAAGCTGAAACGCCGGCCACCTTTAACTACCTTAGATACGCGAGCAATATGCACAACTTTTTCTGTTAGTTCCAGTTTACTCGCATCGACTCTCGTCAATGATTTTCCCTCCTTTACCCTGTCCTAGAATTCAAGACCTGCTTCACGAGCCGATTGTGCTAACGCAGCAATTCTCCCATGATAAAGATTTCCTCCACGATCAAAGACAACTTGTTTGATGTTCTTCTCCAGTGCTCTCTTGGCAAATAATTCTCCGACTTTCCGGGCGCCGGCTATATTTCCGCCATTTTCGGTACTCGCTTTAAAATCTGCATCCAGTGAGGATGCAGCTACCAAGGTAACTCCCTGCTCATCATTTATAAGTTGAGCGTAGATATGGTTGAGACTGCGAAAGACAGCCATCCGCGGACGGTCGGCTGTTCCGAAGATATTTTTACGCATACGTTTATGCTTTTTTCTCCGGATCGCTTGCCTATTGATGCGGTTGATCACAGGACATTCACTCCCTTCACTTTCAGCAAGAGATTTTGCCCTTGCCTATTCCCTATTTTTTACCGCCTTTTTTAGCGCCTGTTTTACCAACTTTACGGCGAACGACTTCATTTTCATATTTAATTCCTTTACCTTTATAAGGTTCAGGCGGGCGTTGTTTCCGGACCACGGCAGCAAATGCTCCGACAGTTTCCTTATTCATCCCCTTAATTAAGATTTTTGTTGGAGCCGGGACTTCAACCTCCAGTCCTTCGTAAGGGATCATTTCAACAGGATGGGATTTCCCAATTGTCAGTACAAGTTTGTTGCCTTGTTTAGCCGCCCGGTAACCTACTCCAACCAGGTCCAGACCCTTAGTAAATCCGTTAGTAACACCTACTACCATATTGACCACTAAAGTACGGGTAAGACCGTGGAGGGAACGATGTAAGGGTTCGTCATCAGGCCGGGTAACTAGTATTTGTTGGTTTTCCTGGACAATGTTGATCGCCGGGTGTAGTTCCCTGGTAAGTGATCCTTTTGGACCCTTAACTGTGATCACATTGCCCTCTATTTTGACGTCCACACCATTGGGTATCCCAATGGGCAGCTTGCCAATTCTGGACATTCACTGCACCTCCGTTGCTATCTTACCAAATGTAAGCGATTACTTCACCGCCAAGACCTGCACTGCGGGCTTGTTTATCAGACATAATTCCCTTGGATGTAGAAACTATGGCTACTCCAAGACCACCCAGGACTTTGGGAACTTCATCCTTCTTGGCATAAACACGAAGCCCGGGCCGGCTGATACGTTTCAACCCGCTGATTACACGTTCACGGTTAGCTCCATATTTCAAATATAAACGTAGGACACCTTGTTTTTCATCTGCAATGTACTCCACATCTTTAATAAAGCCTTCGGCTTTGAGCAACTCACAAATATCCCTTTTAATACGAGATGCCGGCAGCTCAACTTTATCATGATAAACCATTCCAGCGTTGCGTATGCGTGTTAAGAGGTCAGCAATCGGATCTGACATCGACATTTAAGTCGTCCCCCTTTCTTCCTGTGTTTTACCAACTAGCCTTCATGACTCCGGGAAGTTCTCCTTTATGAGCCAACTCCCGAAAACAAATCCGGCAAAGACCGAACTTTCGCATGTAACCATGGGGACGGCCACATATTTTACAACGATTATGCGAACGCACAGCAAATTTTTGCCCGCGTAATTGGCGTACAACCATCGACTTTTTAGCCACGCTTTTCGATCCTCCTTTTATTAGTCACGAAACGGCATTCCAAATAATCTCAGCATTTCACGTGCCTCTTCATCCGATTTAGCCGTCGTCACAAATACGATATCCATACCCCGAAGTTTATCGATTTTGTCATACTCAATTTCCGGAAAAATTAATTGTTCCTTAATTCCAACCGTATAATTTCCCCGTCCGTCAAAAGCCTTGCCTGAAACGCCGCGAAAATCACGGACCCTTGGCAGGGCAACATTCAGAAGCCGGTCAACAAACTCATACATCCGGTCACCGTGTAAGGTTACTTTGGTCCCAACCGGCATTCCGGTCCGAAGTTTAAAGGCGGCGATAGATTTCTTGGCTCTGGTAACAATAGGCTTTTGGCCGGATATTATAGTTAAATCACCTACTGCCGAATCAATCGCCTTCGAGTTGCTAATCGCTTCCCCAACACCCATATTAATTACAACTTTATCCAGACGCGGAATTTGCATAACATTTTTATATCCAAACTTCTGCTGGAGAGCAGGAGCAATTTCATTGATGTATTTTTCTTTGAGTCGGGCCACATAAGTCCCTCCCTTCGAACTTAGTTTTTATCCGGTAAATTTACGCCGCATTTTTTACAAACCCGGACTTTTCCGGCCTCGGTCTGTTTAACACTGACTCTGGTTACCGAATTACATTCCTCACAGAACAGCATTACATTTGAACTTGCCATGGGAGCTTCTTTTTCGATAATTCCCCCCTGCGGCATGCTTTGTGACGGTTTAGTATGGCGTTTAACAATATTCGCCTTTTCTACTACTACACGACCTTTTTTAGGTATCACTTCGAGGATTTTACCTTTTTTGCCGGCATCCTTTCCAGTGATAATCATTACCACGTCGCCTTTTTTAACGTGGATGCTTTGCTTTGCAGCGGCCAACTTCTACACCTCCATTTGTTCAACGGGGTCTTAGATTACCTCAGGCGCCAGTGAAATAATTTTCATGAAATCCCGATCGCGGAGTTCACGTGCTACTGGCCCAAAAATCCGTGTTCCCCGCGGACTATTATCATCTTTAATGATAACTGCAGCGTTTTCGCCAAAACGTATATACGAACCATCAGGCCGTCTGATTTCTTTTGTTGTGCGGACGACAACGGCTTTCACTACGTCTCCTCTTTTAACAACGCCGCCAGGCGTTGCTTCTTTAACAGAAGCCACTATAATATCGCCAATTGAGGCATAACGGCGAAGTGAACCCCCTAATACCCGAATACACATTAACTTTTTTGCTCCGCTGTTGTCTCCAACTTTAAGCATCGTTTGTACCTGGATCACCCTGTTGACCCCCTTCTGAATTCAATTATCGACACTTAGAGAACAACCGCTTTTTCAGTAATCTCAATCAGGCGCCAACGTTTATCTTTACTTAGCGGACGTGTTTCCATAATTAAAACGAGATCACCAATTTTTGCTTCATTATTCTCGTCATGAGCCTTATACTTCTTGCTCTGCTTAATAATACGTTTATAGATGGGGTGACGGATCGTCGTTTCAACACTGACAACAATAGTCTTATCCATCTTATCACTGACTACCTTACCGGATTTTAGTTTTCGTTGCGGTCTTTCCACTCTAACTGGTCTCCTTTCCAAACAATTAAGCACGCTTAATATTTAATTCGCGCTCACGCAGGACAGTTTTGCCGCGAGCTATGCTTTTACGAACTTCCTTAATACGCATAAAGTTATCAAGTTGACCGGTTGCCAGTTGGAAACGCAAATTGAACAGCTCTGTTTTATATTCATCAACTTTTTTCAAAAGTTCTTCATCAGTCATGTCACGGAAAACATTAGCTTTCATTTGCGTCACCTCCTTCGGTATCCTGACGACTTACAAATTTGCACTTAATCGGAAGTTTATGCATACCAAGACGAAGTGCTTCCCTCGCCAATTCTTCACTGACTCCGGCTAATTCAAACATTACCCGACCAGGCTTAACTACAGCCACCCAATATTCCGGCGATCCTTTACCGCTTCCCATTCTTGTTTCTGCCGGCTTTGCTGTAATTGGTTTATCCGGAAAGATTTTAATCCAAACCTGACCGCCCCGTTTAATGTAACGGGTCATGGCAATCCGTGCCGCTTCTATCTGACGGTTGGTTATCCAACCTGGTTCCAGTGCAACAAGACCATATTCACCAAAAGTCACTTTATTACCACGGGTGGCTTTTCCGGTCATATGTCCACGATGTTGTTTACGGTGTTTCACTCTGGTTGGGACTAACATTTATTTTCCTCCTTCCACCTGAGCGACCTTCTTGACAGGAAGAACCTCTCCTTTATACAACCAAACCTTAATCCCAATTTTACCGTACGTTGTGTTTGCTTCAGCGAACCCATAGTCTATGTCCGCTCTTAAAGTGTGAAGAGGTACTTTGCCTTCATGGTACCACTCGGACCGCGCAATTTCTGCGCCACCTAAACGGCCCCCGCATTGAATTTTGATACCTTGGGCACCCTGGCGAATGCTTCTCTGAACCGTTTGTTTCATAGCCCTGCGAAAAGAAGTCCTCTTTTCCAACTGAGCTGCGACATTTTCAGCTACCAGTTGGGCATCAAGTTCCGGTTTTTTGATTTCTACAATGTTAACAGCAACCTGTTTTCCTGTCATTGCCTCCAGGGCTTTACGCAAATTTTCTACCTCAGTGCCGCCTCTGCCAATTACAATTCCCGGTTTGGCTGCATGAATAGAAACTTTAACCCGATTTGCCGCCCGTTCAATTTCTACTTTGGGAACCCCAGCCATTTTCAATTTTTGTTTAACATATTTACGAATCTTCAAATCTTCATGAAGGAGTTCACCGTAGTTTCTGCCCGCATACCAACGACCTTCCCAATCGCGGATGATTCCGACCCGAAAGCCTTTGGGATTTACCTTTTGACCCACATTTTAACCCTCCTTCTTTTCGCCTACAACCACTGTAATGTGACTTGTCCGTTTCCGGATTTGGTCGGCACGACCCATAGCCCGGGCTTTAATCCGTTTTAAAGTCGGTCCTTCATCTACAAAAATCTCATTAACAAACAAATTATCGGCGGCCAGTTCTAAATTGTGTTCAGCATTGGCCACTGCAGATTTTAAGACTTTTGTTACAGGCACAGTGGAACCATGAGGTGTAAACCTGAGAATAGCCAGAGCATCACTGACTTTTTTGCCACGAATTAAATTAACAACCTGGCGCACCTTTCGAGGAGAGATACGCACATATTTAACAACCGCTTTAGCCTGCATACCTTATACCTCCTCTAATTAACGCAGGCCACTGGACTTTTCACTGCCAGCATGCCCTTTGTAAATTCGGGTAGGAGCAAATTCACCAAGTTTATGCCCTACCATATCTTCAGTAATGTAGACGGGAATATGCTTCCGTCCGTCATGAACCGCAATTGTATGTCCAATCATTTGCGGTAGAATAGTTGATCGTCTGGACCAAGTCTTTAGGACGCGTTTATCGCCGGAGTTATTCATCGCCTCCACTCGTTCAACCAAGCGGTTCTCGGCGTAAGGTCCTTTTTTCAGAGATCTGGCCATTTATGGGCCTCCTTTCGACTACTTAGTACGCCGTTTTGCGATAAATTTGTCAGAAGTATTCTTTTTCTTACGGGTTTTGGCCCCCAAGGCCGGTTTCCCCCACGGAGTAACCGGATTACGGCCGATTGGGTTACGGCCCTCACCACCGCCATGCGGATGATCACAAGGATTCATTACAGCTCCGCGGACTGTTGGCCGGATACCCAGCCAGCGTTTACGGCCGGCTTTACCGATACTGATATTTTCATAATCCGTATTTCCCACCTGACCGATTGTTGCCCGGCAAGTTAAAAGAATCATTCTCATTTCACTTGAGGGCAGCCGCAGTGTGGCATAGTTGCCTTCTTTAGCCATTAATTGGGCCGAGCCGCCGGCGCTGCGGACTATTTGGGCTCCTTTGCCCGGCTTCATTTCAATATTGTGCAGCAGTGTCCCTACGGGAATATTCTTAATCGGCAGGCAATTGCCTACTTTGATATCGGAATCCGGTCCGGAAATAACAGTCTGTCCCACCTTCAGGCCATTTGGCGCCAAAATGTAACTTTTGAAACCATCAGCATAATGAAGCAGAGCAATATTCGCCGAACGGTTCGGATCATATTCAATACTGGCAACCTTAGCCGGAATGTTATCCTTATTGCGTTTGAAATCAATCAAGCGATATTTACGTTTATGACCGCCGCCTCTATGCCGTACAGTTAAGCGTCCCTTATTATTTCGGCCTGCCTGTTTTTTCAAAGGTGCAACCAACGAACGTTCCGGTTCAGTTTTGGTTATTTCCTCGAATGTCGACACTGTCATTTGGCGCCGACCGGGTGATGTTGGTTTATAAAATTTCACTGCCATAGGTTTCCCTCCTTTGCTTCAGGCTATTACAGACCCGCAAAACCTTCAATTTTGTCTCCGGCCTGCAGCGTTACAATTGCTTTTTTGCGGGCTGGGGTTTTACCAACCGAACGTCCGACTCTTTTCATTTTACCCGGAACATTCATGGTCCGCACTTTATTGACAGTTACCTTGAACATCTTTTCTACAGCTAATTTGATTTCAATTTTATTGGCAGCCGGGTCAACCCAAAAACTATATTTCCCCTCTTCAACCAGACCTACTGATTTTTCAGAGACGACAGGACGTCTGAGAACATCACGTGCATCACGCATTATGCCAACACCTCCTGGGTCTTAGTTACAGCAGCCTTTGTAATCACCAGAGTATCATGACGAAGTAAATCCAAAACATTCAGACCTTCTACCTGTAATGCTTTAACACCTTCAATATTACGTGTTGAGCGCATTATGGTCTCATCATTATCCTGGGTAACAACAAGTGCTTTCTTGTTTATATTCAGGGCTTTCAACAATTTAACCATTTCCCGGGTTTTAGCTTCAGCTAAATTAATATCATCTACAACAACCAGATTGGATTCCTGCACTTTGGAAGAGAGTGCCGAACGCAAAGCCAATCTGCGCACTTTTTTGGGTAATTTAAAACTGTAATCGCGAGGTTTTGGTCCAAATAAAACTGCTCCGCCACGCCACAGCGGTGAACGGCTGCTCCCGGAACGGGCACGGCCGGTTCCTTTTTGACGCCATGGTTTACGGCCTCCTCCGCGCACTTCCCCGCGCAGCAGCGTTGAAGACGTTCCTCTTCTTAAGCTGGCCAGTTGGGATACTACTGCTGAATGCAGAACGTGAGTATGAGGTTCTATCCCAAAAACATATTCATTCAATTCAATTTCACCAACCGGTGTTCCCTGCATATTCACTACTTGTACTATAGGCATTGCTTTATTCCCCCTTTCTCCGTTACTTTGCCTTCTTAACAGAAGGCTTCAGAATGAGCAGTCCTTTTTTGGCGCCAGGTACAGCTCCGCGAATCAATATTAGATTTTTATCAGCATCAACCCGGATTATCTCCAGATTCTGTACTGTTACACGTTCTCCGCCCATCCGTCCAGGCAGGTTCCGGCCTTTAAAGACACGAGCCGGGCCCTTCGCGCCTAATGAACCTGTCCGGTGATGGTATTTGGAACCATGCGACATCGGTCCACGCCTTCCTCCGTGGCGCTTAATCATCCCGGTAAAACCCTTTCCTTTGGATTTACCAATCACATCAACGAAATCGCCGACGCCAAAGGTGTCAGCCTTAATTTCCTGACCGACCTCATAAGAGTCTATGTTGTCTACCTTAAATTCCCGCACAAAACGCTGCGGTTTAACCGAAGCTTTCTGAAAGCGTCCTTTTTCCGGCTTATTAGTTAACCGCTCATTTTTTTCATCAAAGCCCACTTGAATCGCATCATAACCGTCTGTTGCAACAGTCTTTTTTTGCAGCACGTAACAAGGTCCGGCCTCAACTGCCGTCACACAAATAAGACGCCCGTCATCACGAAAAACCTGTGTCATCCCAACTTTTTTACCCAAAATTCCTTTAGACACGAATGCCACCTCCTGAACACTTTGAAGTACACCGGACTCTTCCGGCGTACGAGAGTGTCGCAAATTTTTGTGTGTTACCCCACGCGTTTATTTACACGCTTCCGGGTGTTTCTTATACTACCAAACAAAATTTATTATACCATTAATTTTATCTTTTTACCAGCCCTGAGGGTGATGATTAAAGTTTAATTTCGATATCCACGCCTGCAGGTAAGTCTAACCTCATCAAGGAATCAACGGTTTTAGACGTAGGTTCAAGAATATCAATTAAACGCTTGTGAGTCCGCATTTCAAACTGTTCACGCGAATCCTTATTGACATGGGGCGAACGTAAAATTGTGTAAATACTTTTTTCTGTTGGCAAAGGGATTGGGCCACTGACCCGGGCCCCGGTCCGTTTAGCCGTATCTACTATTCTTGCAGCTGATTGATCAAGAATTTTATGATCAAAAGCTTTAAGGCGAATCCGAATTTTTTGACTCATAATCTAACCTCCTAAAATTGGTCATGCCAAATTTCTAACGTAAAAAAACCCGATATCCAGCGGAGTCACCGGTACCGGCAACCTTTACGTTCAAAATAGTTACTATAAATAATATGAAAATGACTACTCCGGGAGATACAAGTGCACGTTCACCATCGCTACAGAGCTGCTCACTAACCACGCAGCAAGTGCCAAACCTACACAAACAGAGCTACTTGATGTTTGGCAAACAGTGACCATGAAGGTCCAGTTAAAAAGTCATGGCACACTGACTCAAACAGCAAGCAGCCCTGATAAAACCGTTATTATTCTTTAATGGAAGAAACTACACCTGAACCAACAGTCCGGCCGCCTTCACGAATAGCAAAACGGAGACCTACTTCCATCGCAATAGGTGTAATCAACTCACAATCGATAGTGACCCGGTCCCCGGGCATAACCATTTCAACGCCTTCAGGTAAATGGATAACACCGGTAACGTCGGTTGTCCGGAAATAGAATTGGGGGCGATAATTATTGAAGAAAGGAGTATGGCGTCCGCCCTCTTCTTTAGTCAGGATATATACTTCACCTTGGAACTTCGTATGGGGTTTAATACTGCCAACTTTAGCAAGTACCTGTCCACGTTCGATTTCTTTACGGTCAACACCGCGCAGGAGCGCTCCGATGTTATCACCGGCCACAGCTTGATCAAGCAGTTTCCGGAACATTTCCACACCGGTACAAACAGTTTTGCGAGGCTCATCACTCAAGCCAACAATCTCAACTTCATCTCCGACTTTTAAAGTTCCCCGTTCTACCCGTCCGGTAGCAACAGTACCGCGGCCGGTAATCGTGAAAACGTCTTCAACCGGCATTAAGAAAGGTTTATCAGTATCACGTTCCGGAGTTGGAACATAAGAATCAACCGCATCCATTAGTTCCCAAATAGATTTGCACCATTCACAGTCCCTTGAACCGCAGCCGCATTCCAGGGCTTTAAGAGCGGAACCGGAGATAATAGGAATGTCATCACCCGGGAATTCATAGTAATTAAGCAGGTCACGAACTTCCATCTCAACTAGTTCCATTAATTCCGGATCATCAACCATGTCAGCTTTATTGAGGTAAATAACTAAATAATTAACGCCAACCTGCCGGGCCAACAGGATGTGCTCCCGGGTTTGGGGCATAGGACCATCGGCAGCTGATACAACCAGGATCGCGCCGTCCATTTGAGCGGCCCCGGTAATCATATTTTTGATATAGTCAGCGTGACCAGGACAGTCAACGTGGGCATAGTGACGATTTGCGGTCTCGTATTCCACGTGAGCAGTAGAAATGGTAATACCGCGTTCACGCTCTTCAGGAGCTTTGTCAATTTGGTCAAAAGCTGTGGCAACTGCGCCGCCAACCTTTGAAAGCACCAATGTAATAGCAGCGGTAAGAGTAGTTTTACCATGGTCTACGTGTCCAATAGTTCCTACGTTTACGTGAGGTTTAGTGCGCTCATATTTTTGTTTACCCATGTTTTTTTCACTCCTTATAATAATTTAAACTTGGCAACAAATACTTATTTAAAAAGGTTAATTAAATATCCTTAAGATCCCTGGCGTTTTGCAATAATACCTTCGGCAATATTTTTGGGTACTTCTTCATAATGGTCAAATTGCATGGAATGGACCCCACGGCCCTGAGTATTGGAACGAAGGTCTGTGGCATAGCCAAACATTTCAGCCAGAGGCACAAATCCACGGACAACCTGAGCACCGGATCTTATTTCCAAGCCCTCAATCCTGCCGCGGCGGGAGTTAATATCACTAATAACATCTCCCATATATTCTTCAGGCACTGTTACTTCTACCTTCATCACCGGTTCAAGAATGATTGGCTCAGCCTTAGCCGCCCCTGCTTTAAAAGCCATGGAACCGGCTATTTTAAACGCCATTTCCGAAGAATCCACATCATGATAAGAACCGTCATAGACTGTCGCCCGAATATCCAAAACAGGATAACCGGCCAGGATTCCATTTTGCATTGCTTCCTGAATTCCGGCGCCAATCGGATTAATATATTCCTTGGGAATAACCCCGCCAATAACTTTATTAACAAACTCAAAACCACTGCCAGGTTCGAGAGGTGCAAGCTCAATCCAGCAATGCCCATATTGACCACGGCCACCCGACTGGCGAACAAATTTTCCTTCTGCTTTAACTGTTTTGCGGATAGTCTCTTTATATGCTACTTGAGGACGGCCAACATTACATTCAGCTTTAAATTCACGCTGCAGGCGGTCTACGATAATTTCCAGATGAAGTTCTCCCATCCCCCTGATTATCGTTTGCCCGGTTTCCGGATCTGTATGCATCTTAAAAGTTGGATCCTCTTCAGCCAAGCGGGCCAAACCGGTACCCATTTTTTCCTGGTCTGCTTTTGTCTTCGGTTCAATGGCAACTGATATTACAGGCTCCGGAAAAACCATTGACTCCAAAACAATCGGGACCTTTTCATCACAAAGAGTATCCCCTGTTGTCGTCTCCTTTAACCCAACAGCTGCTGCAATATCTCCGGAACGAACTTCCGCAATCTCTTCCCGGTGATTGGCATGCATTTGTAATATTCTCCCAATACGTTCCCGTTTGCCTTTCGTTGAGTTGTAAACATAGGAACCCGAACTCAGCAATCCTGAGTATACCCGAAAAAAAGCCAGTTTGCCTACATAAGGGTCAGCCATAATTTTAAAGGCCAAGGCAGAAAATGGTTGATTGTCATCCGCCAGACGATTACTCTCAATCCCTGTATCCGGTTGTATGCCTTTGATAGCAGGGACATCAATTGGTGAAGGCATATAGTCTACAACTGCATCAAGAAGAGGTTGAACTCCTTTATTCTTAAAAGCAGAACCGCAAAGAACTGCAATAAACTTATTAGCTATTGTTCCGCAGCGAATACCGTTCCTGATCTCTTGTTCAGTAAATTCTTCACCTTCAAGATATTTCATCATCAGTTCTTCACTGGTTTCGGCAACAGCCTCTACCAGTTTCTCGCGGTATTCCATAGCCAGTTCAAGCAAATCTACAGGGATATCGGCAATATCACTGGTAGTGCCCAAATCATCAGTATAGACAGTTGATTTCATTGTTACCAAATCAACAATGCCCTGAAAGTTTTCTTCAACCCCAATCGGCAACTGGATTGGTATAGGATTGGCGCCTAACCGGTCCGCAATCATAGAAACTCCCCTGAAGAAATCAGCACCCATCCTGTCCATTTTATTAATAAAAGCAATCCGCGGAACCCCGTATTTATCCGCTTGACGCCAAACGGTTTCGGATTGAGGCTCAACACCGCCAACTGAACAAAAGACAGCTACAGCACCGTCCAACACCCTGAGAGAACGCTCAACTTCAACAGTGAAATCAACGTGCCCTGGCGTGTCGATAATATTAATCCGATGATCTCTCCATTGGCAGGTCGTTGCCGCAGAAGTAATTGTAATACCGCGCTCCTGTTCCTGAACCATCCAGTCCATTGTTGCAGCACCATCGTGAACTTCTCCGATTTTATGGACCCGACCTGTATAAAAAAGAATTCTTTCGGTTGTAGTTGTCTTGCCCGCATCGATATGAGCCATAATGCCAATATTCCGGGTTCTTTCTAATGATATTTGCCTTGCCATTGATAAACTCCTTTTAATGTCAAACTCACTTTCGCCGTCAGATTACCAACGATAATGCGCAAAAGCTTTGTTGGCTTCAGCCATTTTATGTGTTTCATCCTTTTTCTTTATTGAACCGCCTGTATTATTAGCAGCATCCATTAATTCTCCGGCAACTCTTTCCTGCATCGTTTTTTCACTGCGTTTTCGAGAGAAGTTTACCAGCCAGCGTATACCTAAAGTCTGACGGCGATCGGCACGTACCTCAATCGGTACCTGATAGTTAGCTCCGCCAACCCTGCGGGCTTTAACTTCCAAAACCGGCATTACATTTTTAAGTGCAGTTTCAAAAACCTCAATCGGGTCCTTGCCGGTCTTCTCTTGGATGATAGAAAAAGCATCATAAATAATCGATTCTGCAACACCCTTTTTACCGTCAAGCATAATCTGATTAATAAATTTGGTAACGATTTTATTCCGGTAGATAGGATCAGGCAAAATATCCCTTTTAGCAATATACCCTTTCCGCGGCAAATAGTTTCCCTCCTTTTCAAAATTTTACAGTAATTTTACAAATAATTTATTTTTTAGGACGTTTTGCGCCATATTTGGAACGGCATTGATTACGATTTTGAACCCCGGTTGTATCTAAAGCACCCCGTACAACGTGATAACGTACACCCGGGAGATCCTTAACACGACCACCGCGCACAAGCACCACGGAGTGTTCCTGCAAGTTATGGCCTATTCCCGGGATATATGAAGTTACTTCCATTCCATTAGTTAAACGAACACGGGCAACTTTACGCAACGCTGAATTAGGTTTTTTAGGCGTTGTGGTATATACCCTGGTACATACCCCGCGTTTTTGTGGTGAACCTCCCGAGGGAAATTGCTGACGTCTAAGGGAATTATAACCCCATTGCAAAGCCGGTGCTGTTGATTTCTTTTCAATTACGGCACGACCTTTTCGAATTAGTTGACTAATTGTCGGCATATCTGCACCTCCTTCCTCAATCTATTCAAAACGAGGAATTGCTGCCTCCAGCATGTAGCCAGCAATTCCTATTTTTACTGGTATTATACGCGCCCAAACAGGAACTGAAGCATGTTACTCTGATAAAACAGCTGCTACAGCAGCTCCTACCTGAATGCTGCAGGCCTTACCTAACTCCAGCATAGTAGGAACGCGCACAATCTCAAGCTTTTGGTCCCGACATATTTCAATAATTGGGCGGGTAACATGGGCATCGGCATCTTCAGCGATATAAATACACCG
Organism: Desulfitobacteriaceae bacterium; assembly: GCA_035561335.1. GTDB lineage: Bacteria > Bacillota > Desulfitobacteriia > Desulfitobacteriales > Desulfitobacteriaceae > UBA2264. Next base: position 7,383 of record DATMXV010000363.1, on the reverse strand, counting down.
GACAGATCCCTTTTCCAGCGCCCGTAAGGTTTGTTTAACCCCTACAGTCTTTTGCTTGGCATGTTTTAAGGTTTCATCAAGCATAGTGCTTTCCCCCATAAACGTGAAAATTACTATAACATAGTATCACTGACGCTTTTACCTGTCAAGTTCAGAAGTCGGATACCGAAGCCTGTCTGTCATCATGAATTATCTCTGAAACAGGCCCTTCATCAGAAATTTTGATATTGCGGTAACGTGACATCCCTGTCCCGGCAGGTATGAGTTTTCCAATGATTACGTTCTCTTTTAAGCCAAGTAACGGATCTACTTTACCCTTAATGGCAGCTTCGGTCAGAACACGTGTAGTTTCCTGGAATGATGCCGCCGATAAAAACGAATCAGTTGCCAGGGAGGCTTTCGTTATGCCCATAAGCACCGGATGGGCTACTGCAGGTTCTCCATCGTACTCAATAGCTAAGGCATTTTTCTCCTGGAATTCAAAAATGTCAACCAAGCCGCCAGGCAGGAAGCCTTCAACATCGCCGGCTTCATCAATTTTTACTTTACGCAGCATTTGGCGGACCATAACTTCAATATGCTTGTCATTGATATCTACCCCTTGGAGGCGGTAGACTTTTTGTACCTCTGCCAGTAAATAAATCTGAACACCACGCATACCCTTAACTTTCAGCATATCATGGGGATTGACACTTCCTTCAGTCAATTCGTCGCCGGCCATCACATGCATACCGTCTTTAACTTTCAGGCGTGAACCGAACGGGATCGGATAGGTTACGCATTCTTCATTATTACCGGCAAGTTCAACCTCCCGGCGGCCTTTTACTTCACGAACGGTAGCTATCCCGTTAATTTCAGCAATAATTGCCTGACCCTTTGGTTTTCTGGCCTCAAAGAGTTCCTCAACCCTGGGCAAGCCTTGGGTAATATCGTCCCCGGCAACACCCCCGGTATGAAATGTCCGCATAGTTAGTTGTGTACCAGGTTCACCAATTGATTGAGCAGCAATAATCCCTACTGCTTCACCCAATTCGACCTGACGCCCTGTAGCCATATTACGGCCATAGCATTTAATACATACTCCATGCCGCGTTTTACAAGTCAGAACAGAACGGATAACCACGGAATCATAAACAGCAGCTATTTCAGCAGCTTGTTCTTCAGTGATCTCCTGATCCTTGGTAGCCAATATTGCTCCCGTTTCCGGATGTCTTAAGTCTTCAAGCAGGAAACGTCCTACCAAACGTTCCTCCAGTTTTTCAATGATCTCCGGACCATCCTTAACATCATCAACCAGGATACCCATCATTGTTCCGCAATCTTCATTCCGGACAATAACATCCTGTGAAACATCAACCAAACGTCTTGTTAAATAACCGGAGTCCGCAGTCCGTAACGCTGTATCAGCTAAACCTTTTCTCGCTCCATGCGAAGAAATAAAATACTCCAATACTGTCAGACCTTCACGGAAATTGGCTTTAATCGGCAATTCGATAGTCCGGCCGGATGGGTCTGCCATCAAGCCGCGCATTCCTGCCAACTGACGCAACTGCTGAATGTTACCACGCGCTCCTGAAGTAGCCATCATATAGACCGGATTGAATTTATTCAAAGTATCCATTAAGGATTTGGTTACTTTGTCAGTGGCTTTGGTCCAGGTATCGATAACCAGGTTATAGCGTTCTTCATCAGTAATTAAGCCCCGCCGGAATTGTTGTTCAGTCTTAGCTACCATGCCGTCAGCTTCTTTAAGAATATGTGTTTTTTCCTCCGGAACCTGAATATCTGCAAGGCCAACTGTAATGCCGGCCCTGGTAGAAAACTTGAACCCTAGAGCTTTGATCCCGTCCAGCAAAGAAGCCGTTTCCGCATATCCCCCCAGACGATAAGTCTTGGCAACAATATTTCCCAAAGTTTTTTTACCTGCCACTTCATTTACAAAGCCAACAACAGAAGGAATAACTGTATTAAAAATAAGCCTGCCGACAGTTGTTTCTATCAGTTCCCCATTATAACGGACCTTTATTCTGGCCTGTAAATGTACGTTTCCGGAATCATAAGCCAAAATAGCTTCATCAATATCCTTAAAAACCTTACCTTCCCCAGCGGCGCCCTGACGTTCCATGGTCAAATAATAGGAACCCAAAACCATATCCTGGGTAGGTGAAGCAACCGGGCGTCCATCTTTAGGATTAAGAATATTATGAGCAGAAAGCATCAAGAGGCGGGCTTCTGCCTGAGCCTCAGCGGAAAGCGGCACATGGACAGCCATTTGGTCACCGTCAAAATCAGCATTGTAAGCTGTACAGACCAAAGGATGAATTTGCAGGGCTTTTCCCTCGACCAGAACCGGTTCAAAAGCCTGAATACCCAGGCGGTGCAAGGTCGGGGCCCGATTAAGAAGTACCGGATGTTCAGAAATAACTTCCTCTAAGACGTCCCACACCTCAGTCCGGACCCGTTCAACCATCCGCTTGGCACTCTTGATATTATGAGCATGCCCTTCATTGACAAGTTTCTTCATTACAAACGGTTTGAACAGTTCCAGGGCCATTTCTTTAGGCAACCCACACTGGTGGAGTTTCAGATTCGGGCCAACCACAATAACTGAACGCCCGGAATAATCAACCCTTTTACCTAATAAATTTTGGCGGAAACGACCTTGTTTTCCCTTCAGCATATCACTCAGGGATTTTAAAGGACGGTTTCCCGGCCCGGTTACCGGCCTTCCCCGGCGCCCGTTATCGATCAAGGCGTCTACTGCCTCCTGAAGCATACGTTTTTCGTTACGCACAATAATATCCGGCGCTCCCAGATCAAGCAAACGTTTCAGGCGATTATTACGATTGATCACCCGCCGATAAAGATCGTTAAGATCAGAGGTAGCAAACCTGCCTCCGTCCAATTGGACCATTGGCCTGAGTTCCGGAGGAATAACAGGGACAACATCAAGGATCATCCAACCGGGTGTATTACCGGATTGCTTAAAAGCTTCAACTACTTCCAAGCGGCGGATAGCCCTGATTTTCCTCTGCCCCGACACCTCTTTCAGTTCTATTCGCAGTTCTTCATTGAGCTTATCAAGATCCAGCTCATCCAGTAACTCTTTGATTGCTTCCGCTCCCATACCGGCCCGGAAACGGTTTTCATATTTATCACGGTATTCACGATACTCGGTTTCGGTAAGCAGTTGTTTTTTCATCAGGGAAGTATCACCGGGCTCAGTTACTATATAGGAAACGAAATACAGCACTTTTTCCAGGGCCCTTGGCGACATATCCAGAATAAGCCCCATCCTGCTGGGAATTCCTTTAAAATACCAAATATGCGATACCGGTGCGGCAAGTTCTATATGACCCATCCGTTCCCGTCTGACCTTAGAGCGGGTTACTTCAACACCGCAACGGTCACAAATAATTCCTTTGTAACGGACCCGTTTATACTTTCCGCAATGGCACTCCCAGTCACGGGTAGGACCAAAAATTTTTTCGCAGAATAATCCTTCGCGTTCAGGTTTAAGAGTTCGATAGTTAATAGTTTCCGGTTTCTTAACTTCTCCGAAAGACCAATCACGAATCATTGCCGGAGAGGCAATACCAATACGCATACGGTCAAAATTGTTGACGTCCAGCAAGAGTATCTCTCCTTTCGCCTTGAAATTAATCAAGGGCTTCCAAGTCATCATCTATAAGCAGATCATCTTCATCTTCCGGAAAATCTTCTTCCTCATCAGGTGTAACATTGATTATTTCAATTACTTCTTCCGGTAATTGCTCATCATGAAGATCAATTCCCAACTCCTTGGCAGTTGCCGTGATATCCTCATCAATCTCCCTGATCTCAATTTCCTTGTCATCTTCAGAAAGCACCTGAACATTTAAACATAAACTTTGCAGTTCCTTGATTAAGACCTTAAACGACTCCGGCACACCTGGTTCGGGAATATTTTCGCCTTTGACAATTGCTTCATAAGTTTTTACCCGGCCAACCACATCATCAGACTTTACAGTAAGTATCTCCTGCAAAGTATAGGCTGCGCCATAAGCCTCCAGCGCCCAGACCTCCATTTCCCCAAAACGTTGTCCGCCAAACTGGGCCTTGCCGCCCAAAGGCTGCTGGGTTACTAAGGAATAAGGGCCTGTTGACCGAGCATGAATTTTATCATCAACAAGGTGATGCAGCTTCAGAACGTACATATAACCCACAGTAATTTCACTGTCAAAGGATTCTCCCGTTCGTCCATCATAGAGAATAGTTTTTCCAGCAGCAGGTAAACCGGCCTTTGCCAAAGTTTCAAAAACATCATCTTCCCGGGCCCCGTCAAAAACCGGGGTAGCTATCCGGATACCCAAAGATTTCGCAGCCCAGCCCAAATGTGTCTCCAAAACCTGACCAATATTCATTCTTGAAGGAACACCCAAGGGGTTCAGAACAATCTCAATCGGGGTACCGTCCGGCATAAAGGGCATATCTTCCTGGCGCATAATCCGGGATATAACCCCCTTATTGCCATGTCGTCCGGCCATTTTATCACCAACAGATATTTTACGTTTTTGCGCAATGTATACCCGCACAAGTTCATTGACGCCCGGAGCCAGTTCATCCCCATTTTCCCGGGTGAACACCTTAACATCGACTATCTTACCGGCTTCACCATGCGGTACCCGCAAGGAGGTATCCCGTACTTCTCTGGCTTTCTCGCCGAAAATAGCTCTCAACAAACGTTCCTCGGCAGTTAATTCCGTTTCTCCTTTGGGTGTCACTTTACCAACCAAAATATCCCCCGCACGCACCTCGGCGCCGACACGGATAATCCCCCGCTCATCCAAATCTTTAAGAACATCTTCCCCTACATTGGGAATATCCCGGGTAATTTCTTCGGGACCAAGTTTAGTATCACGGGCATCTGATTCAAATTCTTCAATATGGATCGAAGTATAATAATCTTCCCTGATTAGTTTTTCACTGATCAGGATAGCATCTTCATAGTTATAACCCTCCCAAGTCATAAAGGCAACCAGAACATTTCGCCCTAAAGCCAATTCCCCGTGATCTGTCGAGGGCCCATCGGCAATAATTTGTCCGGCTTCGACACGTTCTCCTTTTTTCACAATTGGCTTTTGGTTAATGCAAGTACCTTGATTGGAACGGGAATATTTTAATAATTTGTACCTTCCCAATAAAGTGTCATCCTGCCGGATAATAATCTGATCGGCTGTTGATCTTTCAACAATACCCCCCTTTTTGGCAATAGCACAAACTCCGGAATCCTTGGCTGCTTTATACTCCATTCCTGTACCTACATAAGGAGATTCGGTCTTTAATAAGGGTACAGCCTGACGCTGCATATTGGAACCCATTAAGGCCCGGTTAGCATCATCATGCTCTAAAAATGGAATCAAAGCTGTCGCAATCGACACCATCTGCTTGGGGGAAACATCCATACAATCAACACGATTAGGAGGAACCAAAACAAAATCCGGACCATGCCTGGCATCGATTTTTTCCCCCAGAAAATTTCCTTGACTATCTATCGGTGCGTTAGCCTGAGCAACAATAAACTTTTCTTCTTCATCGGCCGTTAAGTAACATATTTCATCAGTAACCCTGCCGGCTTCCTTATCTACAATCCTGTAAGGGGCCTCAATAAAACCATATTCGTTAATCCGGGCAAAGGTACTCAGGGAACCAATCAAACCAATGTTCGGACCTTCAGGAGTCTCAACCGGACACATCCGGCCATAATGGGAAAAGTGAACGTCCCGGACCTCAAAACCGGCCCGTTCCCGGCTCAAACCCCCTGGCCCTAAAGCACTCAGACGCCGTTTATGGGTAAGTTCAGCCAAAGGATTCGTTTGATCCATAAACTGAGAAAGCTGGCTGCTGCCAAAAAATTCTTTTATCGCTGCAACTACAGGACGTATATTAATCAGGACTTGCGGGGTAATAACATCAACATCCTGAATCGTCATTCTTTCCCGGACAACCCGTTCCATCCGGGACAAGCCAATGCGGAATTGATTTTGCAGCAACTCCCCAACGGAACGCAGACGGCGGTTGCCAAGATGGTCAATATCATCTTTACTTCCTCCTCCGCCCATTAACAAGAGCATATGCTGCATACTGGCAATTATATCTTCCTTAGTTAAGTAGCGGATATCCATAGAAATATCCAACCCAAGTTTTTTATTTAATTTATACCGTCCTACCTTGGCTAAATCATAACGTTTGGCATCAAAAAATAAAGCTTCCAATAAAGAACGCGCACTGTCTACAGTCGGAGGCTCTCCCGGCCGCAGACGCTTGTAAATCTCAACCAAAGCTTCTTCTACAGATTCAGAATTATCTCTTTCCAAAGTAATTTGAACATATTCATTATCACTGAATAATTCCAGGATCTGGCCGTTCGAGGCATACCCTAAAGCTCTGATTAAAACTGTTGCGGGTAATTTACGGGTCCTGTCAACCCGGACAAACAAATTATCATTAAGGTCACTTTCAAATTCCAACCAGGCGCCCCGATTTGGGATAATAGTTGCGCCAAAAAGCTTTTTGCCGCTGGGATCAATACTTTCACTGTAATAAACCCCCGGTGAACGGACAAGCTGACTGACTATAACCCTTTCGGCACCGTTAATAATAAAAGTCCCTTTATCGGTCATCAACGGAAAATCGCCCATAAATACTTCTTGTTCCTTGACTTCGCCTGTCTCTTTATTTATGAGACGGACTTTAACACGTAATGGCGCCGCATAAGTAACATCACGTTCCTTACACTCTTCCACCTCATACTTGGGATCACCCAGATTGTAATCGATAAATTCCAAAACCAGATTGCCTGTGAAATCCTGAATCGGGGAAATATCACGAAACATTTCGCGTAAACCCTCTTCCAGAAACCACCGATAAGAGTTTTGCTGGATTTCAATTAAATTTGGCATACCGAGAACTTCCCGTATTCTGGAATAACTCCAGCGTTCCTGTGTCCCAACCTTAATAGGATAGAACATTTTTGCTTCACCTCTCAAGTATGATTCCTCTCCTCGAGGTAAAAAATATCTATAAAAACCAGTTTACACCAGAGCCTTCTTGCAAAGGTATAAACCTTAGTTGTACTTTTTCCGACTAAAAATTTAGACTATTCTGATAGTTGTAATATAAACAGCCAAAAGCAAGGCCTTTTCGCAAAACCTCGCTTTAACTTTCTATAGAGCTCTCCAAGAGATGCACACATTCAAATTATTATCTCCTCAGTACCTCTGCCTTATACCAAAGGGCCTGCTAAAGGCGAATTAAAAATGGTTATTTACGGTAGATTATTCCACAGTAACAATTATTAAGTATATCAAGGTTTGGTTTGGTAGTCAAGGAGAAGAATGAGTT
>DATMXV010000362.1:0-11256 GCA_035561335.1 Desulfitobacteriaceae bacterium | reverse complement strand
ATTATGTATTAAGATAGTGTATCAGGATATTTAAGTTAGTGATTGGGAGTACCCAGGTTATTTTGGGCTATTCTGATATTCTGAAAGGATGAGAAATATGCTTCAAGTAATGGGCAGGGCCTTAAAACTATTGCTTGTGATGACCTTGTTAACAGGTATCGCCTATCCTCTGGTAGTTACAGGCCTGGCAAAGGTTATTTTTCCGAAACAGGCAGACGGGTCTTTGCTTAATGAGGATGGCAACCCAATCGGTTCTGTTTTAATCGGACAAAATTTCAGCGATCCTCGTTATTTTCACAGTCGTCCCTCAGCGGCCGGTCAGGACGGTTATGATGCGGCCAATTCGAGCGGTTCCAATAAAGGACCAACAAATAAAGTATTTTTGGACCAGGTCGCCCAGCGAGCAGAAGATGTCAGATCGGAAAACGGTTTATCCCCAAATACTCCTGTACCGGGTGATTTGATCACAGCTTCTGCCAGTGGTCTGGATCCGCATATTAGTCCCGATGCGGCCCAAATCCAGGTTGTCAGAGTAGCCCGGATCAGAAATCTCAGTGAAGAAAAGGTCCGTGACCTTGTTAACAAGTATACTGAGGGCAGGCAGTTGGGATTTCTGGGTGAACCGCGGGTTAATGTCTTAAAATTAAATTTTGCTTTAGATTCTTTGTGATAATTTAGAAGTAAGGAGACAGGATCCAGAAGTCAGAATGAGAGAAAATCTTGTCGAAGCAAATTTTAGACATTCTGACCTGAAAATAAGTTTATTTTCGTTTATCATTGGCTCCGTATAGGCGGTATGGGAGTCTGACTACTGAATTCAAAATACCCGAATTATAATGATTCTTTGGTAAGTTGGTGATTATTAAATGCCGAAAGAGAAACGTATAGACCCGGATGAACTATTAGCCAGTCTGGAGAAGGAAGGTCAGGGAAAACTGACAATTTTCCTGGGCGCTGCTGCCGGTGTAGGAAAAACCTACGCCATGCTGGAAGCGGCCCGGGATAAATTAGCGGAAGGGATCGATGTCGTAGCGGGTATTGTAGAAACTCACGGCAGAGCTGAAACTGAGACCCTGCTTCAAGGTTTGCCTGTTATTCCGAGAAAACCGCAGGAATACAAAGGCAGGATTTTTTACGAAATGGATTTGGACGCTATCCTGGCCCGTTGCCCCCAGATTGTTCTGGTCGACGAACTGGCCCACACTAATATTGCAGGTTCGCGGCACAAGAAACGTTATATGGATGTTGAGGAGTTATTAGCTGCAGGCATCAATGTTTATACTACCTTAAATATCCAACACCTGGAGACCATGAATGATATTGTGACCCGGATAACAGGGGTTAGAGTGCAGGAGACTATCCCGGATCGGGTTTTGGAAAGTGCCTTTCAAATTCAACTGATTGACATACCGCCCGAAGAATTAATAGGAAGACTTAAAGAAGGTAAGGTTTATGTTCCGAGTCAGGCTACTAAAGCCTTAAAAAAGTTCTTTCGTCCCGGCAATATCAATGCTCTTAGGGAACTGGCTCTTCGTTATACCGCCCAGCGCGTCGATCATCAGATGGAATCATATATGCGTGTTCATGGTATCCCCGGTCCCTGGCCCACTGGGGAAAAAGTTTTGGTTTGTATCAGTGCCAGCCGTTTTTCCGCCCAGTTGGTACGGGCGGCCAAACGTATGGCGGAGAGTCTGCAGGGGGAATGGTTTGCGGTCCATGTAGTTTCGTCCCGCAGCTTTCATACTAATGAAAATGAAAAAGATTCATTGGCCGATAATCTTCGTTTGGCGGAAAAATTAGGTGCTGAAATTATTAGCCTGACTGGGGATGATGTAGCCGACGAGATTTTGGAGTTAGCCCAAAAGCGCAATGTTTCCCAAATAATTATTGGGAAACCGGAGCACAGCCGTTTTTGGGATCTTATTCACGGTTCTGTAGTAGACAAAGTAATCCGTAATAGTCAGGGTATTAGTATCCATGTCATTCCCGGGAAACAACAGGAAACAGGTCAAATTAATAAACAGCCGGTTTCCCGCCAGCGTAAGGAATTTTCCATTATCCCTTATACATTATCAATTGGTATGTTGGTCTTAATGACTTTAATTGTTTTGCCTATAAGTTCTTTTTTAGGGCTGGTTAACATCTCGATGCTTTATCTGGTACCTGTTTTATTAAGCGCAGCCCGCTGGGGGAGATTACCCGCTATTGTTACTGCAATTATGGCAGTGATAACCTTTGATTTTCTTTTCGTCCCACCCGTTCTTTCCTTTACCGTTGTAGGTATCAGTTATCTGTTTAGTTTTGTAATCTTTTTGCTGGTAAGTATAATTACCGGAACACTGTCTGCCAGATTGAAAGAACAGGTAAATTATTCCAGACAGCGTGAGAATAGGACTTCGGCCCTTTACGCTCTCAGCCGGGATATCTCAGCAGAGCATGAACTGGATCCTGTGTTAAAAAGTATTGCCGATTATGTTGCCAATACTTTAGAAGGGCAAGTTGTGATACTCCTGCCCGATGACAATACCAAATTGGTATTGAAAGCAGTTGCCGGGGAAAATAATTTTTTGGATAGCAGTGAACTGGCAGTCGCTGCCTGGGTATATAACAGAGGACAAAAAGCCGGGAAAGGAACGGAAACCCTGGGTGCTGCTGCGGCGCTCTATTTGCCCTTAAGCACAGAGCAGGGAACGCAAGGGGTTTTGGGTATTTGTTTTAATCAAAGTGAAGCTCAATTTGACACGGAACGAAACCGCCTTTTAGAAGCTTTCTGCGGACTGGCAGCCATGGCCATTAACAGGATCGAATTGGCGGAACAGGCAAGAGAGGCTTTAACTTTAGTAGAGTCTGAACGATTGCGTACCGCACTGTTTAATTCACTTTCTCATGATTTGCGGACACCTCTGTCTTCTATTATTGGAGCGGTTACCGGGCTCCTGGAAGACCGGAATAATGTGTATAGTCCGGAAGCCAGACAGGATTTGCTGCAAACTATTTTGCAGGGAGCAGAACGAATGAATAGGTTTGTCAGCAATTTATTGGACATGGCTCGTCTGGAAAGCGGTATGCTTAAATTAAATAAAGACTGGTGCGATCTGCAGGATATCATAGGGATAGCGGTAAATAAGCTGGGAGATGCCTTTAATAATCTCTCCTTGGAGATTAAAGTCCAACAGGAATTACCCTTGGTACAAGCAGATAATATATTAATTGAACAAGTAATTATTAATCTTTTGGATAATGCTCTCAAGTATTCTGAACCTGAGAGTATAATAGTGATAGCTACCCGGAAACGCGGCAAGTATCTGGAGACAGCCGTGGCTAACCGCGGCCAAGGTATTCCGGAACCGGATTTAAGTAAAGTTTTCGATAAGTTTTACCGGCTGGATTCACCTCTCCAGGTGAGTGGAACAGGGCTTGGTTTAGCCATTTGTAAAGGAATAGTTGAAGCCCATGGTGGAAATATTTGGGCTGAAAATAATAAACTTGGCGGTGTGACCATTACTTTCACCTTGCCTTTGAACAATAAAGAAAGTGAGATTGTTCCTGTAAAGAATGAAGGAGTTTGAGATGGAGAATAAAGGGCCGAGAATTTTAATTATTGATGATGAAATACCTATTCGACGGTTCTTGCGGGTTGCCTTAACCAGCCACGGATATGTAGTCAAAGATGTTGGAACCGGTAGGGAGGGACTCAAGGAAGCAGCAGTAATTAGCCCGGATCTGGTTATTTTAGATTTGGGGCTACCCGACATAGATGGTATTGAAGTAGTTTGTCAATTACGGGAATGGTCCAAAGTTCCAGTTATTATTCTTTCTGTTAAAGAACAGGAGGCTGACAAGATTAAAGCTCTTGACTCCGGAGCCGATGACTATGTGACTAAACCTTTTGCTATGGGTGAATTGTTAGCCCGGATTCGGGCAGCTCTGCGTCATGCTGTGGGAGTTTGTGAAGAACCGGTATTAAGGTTTAATGATTTGATTATTGATCTGGCACATCGACAGATTAAGGTTGCCGGTGCAGAAATTAAATTAACCCCGACGGAATATGAACTGATGAAAAACCTGGCTATTAATGCCGGAAAAGTCCTCACTCACAAGTTTTTACTGCGAGCGGTTTGGGGACCGGCTTATGAAAATGATATTCAGTACTTAAGGGTTTATATGGGACAAATAAGACGGAAACTTGAGAGTGATCCTTCCCGTCCGCGCCATGTTATTACTGAACCGGGGGTAGGCTACCGCTTGCTATGAGTGTTTAATAATATCGAAAGTTTTGCTGTCTTATTAAGAAAGAGTCTATATCAAGGCTCTTTTTAATTATCCATATTGCTTTCGTTATTGCTGTGTATGACAAATTTTATTTTGTTGGATAGCAATATAAATTATAAAAATATTCCAATTTAATACTTCAGAGTGTTAAAATAGTGATTAGACGGGTCAAAACAACAAAAGGATTTGAAAGGTAGTTATGAAAATTAAAAGAAGATTTAGGACGATGTAACGTTTACAAAATAGGAACTGTCAGAGGTTAAAGGAATTTTTAAAGTGAGAAGGAGTTGTAATAATGGCGGAAAATGAATTAGAAAGTATTTCTTTATTGAAAACTGAAATTGAGAGGCTGAAAAAAGTCGAGGAAGCCTTAGAAAAGAAAGTCGAGAAGTACCGGTCAATATTTAATTCGATGGATGAAGCGTTTTGTATTATTGAAGTGATTTTTGATTCGGAAGGCAAGCCCGTTGATTGGCTTTACCTGGAATCAAATCCTACTCATGAAGAATATACCAGAATGCATAATGTAGAAGGAAAATTAATAAGTCAACTGGCTCCCAAAACAAAACAGCATTGGTTTGAACTCTATGGTAAAGTGGCTTTAACCGGGGAACGTGTGCAAATAAATGAAGCAGAAATGGGAAAACGTGTCTATGATCTGTATGCTTTTAGAATCGGCGGGCAGGACAGCAGAAAAGTTGTAGTATTTACCTATGATATCTCGGAGCGTAAAAAGCACCAGGAACAGATAAAAGAACAGGCTAAAGCAATCGAAGAACTTTCAACCCCGGTTATCCAGCTTTGGGATGGGATCCTGGTTCTGCCGTTGATTGGAACAATAGACAGTGCCCGGGCCAAACAAATTATGGAAAACCTTTTAAGCGAAATTGTGAAAACAAAATCCTCCCAAGTAGTAATGGATATAACGGGTGTCCCCATAGTGGATACCGGAGTGGCTTCCCGGTTAATGCGTACTGTGGAAGCAGCCCGCTTGCTGGGAGCAGAATGTATCCTAACCGGAATCAGCCCCGTTATTGCCCAGACCCTGGTAACTGTTGGAGTAAACCTGGGAAGCATTAAGACCAGGGCAACTATGAAAAACGGACTTGAGACAGCCTTAATAAATCTTAAAATGCAAGTAATCATTAACGGTAATGGAGATTCAAAACAGCACCGGTAATAAGACGATTGTTGCCCGGACAAAGGGAGTTGGAGAATCAGTGCAGCTTATTGGAGTTGATACCGGCGGGACATTTACTGATTTTATCTGTAATAATGAGCAAGGATGGCAAGTTTTTAAGACACTTTCTACTCCTAATGATCCGGCTGAGGCAGTGGTGAAGGGAATTACGCTGCTGGCTGGTGAAAAGACGGGGCGGGTGGTCCATGGCTCAACTGTTGCCACTAATGCCATTTTGGAGGCCAAGTGGGCAAGGACCGCTCTGGTAAGCACCCGGGGCTTTAAGGATATCATGGAGATTGGCCGCCAAAACCGCAGCCGGCTTTACGAATTTAATTATGTGAAGAATTTACCGGTAGTGGCGCCGGAATTAAGCTTTGAGATTGGCGGCCGGATAAACGCGGGAGGCCGGGAACTGGAGAGCTTTGACAAAACGGAAGCCCGCGAAATAGCCCGTCTGATCAGCAGTTCAGGAGTCCAATCAGTAGCGGTCTGTTTGCTTTTTTCTTTTCTTAATCCAGCTCATGAAATACTAATGGGACAGATCCTGGAGGAATTTGGCTTGGAGGTATCGCTGTCCCATCAAATACTGGCTGAATTCCGGGAGTACGAACGAGCCTCAACTACGGTTATTAATGCCTGTGTTTTGCCGGTTATGAAAACCTATTTGCAGCGGATGGCCGGGGATTTATCCGGACACAGGCTATCTGTTATGCAGTCCAATGGGGGCCGGATCAGTGTGACAACTGCCGGCCGGGAACCGGTACGGACTATCCTTTCCGGTCCTGCCGGTGGTGTGGTAGGAGCGGCGGCCGTTGGGAAGAAAGCCGGATTTAAGCGTCTGATTACTTTTGATATGGGAGGCACCTCCACTGATGTGGCCTTAATTAATGAAATATTGCCTCTGAGCACGGAAACGATTATAGGGGGTTTTCCGGTTAAGGTGCCTATGCTTGATATTCATACTGTAGGGGCTGGGGGCGGCTCTATTGCCAGGATTGACAGCGGCGGGGCCTTGCAGATTGGGCCCGAAAGCGCGGGGGCCATTCCCGGGCCGGTATGCTATGGAAAGGGAGAAGAGATTACCGTGACGGATGCCAACCTCTTCCTGGGGCGGCTGGTACCGGAGTTCTTTCTGGGTGGAGAAATGAGACTGGACAGCGAACGCACCCGGGAACGAATGAAAGTCTTGGCAGCCGATCTGAAACTCAGTCCGGTGGAGTTGGCTGAGGGTATCTGTACGGTTGCCAACACAATTATGGCCGGAGCTATCAGGGTTATTTCCGTGGAGCGGGGCTATGATCCACGGGATTTTACTTTGTTTGCCTTTGGGGGAGCAGGGGCAATGCATGCTGTTTTCCTGGCCAGGTTAATCGGGATTCCCCGGGTTATGGTGCCTAAAAACCCGGGTATTTTATCTGCTCTTGGGATGTTAATGGCAGATTTTATAAAGGATTATTCACTTACAGTAATGCTCAAGGATGTAAATGACCTGTCCGCCCTGCGAAATTGCTTTAGGGACCTGGAGGCAAGGGCCGGAAGAGATCTTTTGGCAGAAGGAATCAGGGAAGACAGGATTATCCTTGAGCCTTACCTGGATATGAGGTACCAAGGTCAATCTTACGAGCTTATGCTTGCTTTTACTGATGACTATTTGGCTGAATTCCATTGTTGTCATGAACAACGTTATGGTTATGCGAATCCGGAGCGAAAAGTTGAAATTGTCAATATCCGGTTGCGCGCCAGGGGTACAGAAGACAATATTTACCTGCCTGAGAGTGCTTACGCCGGTACCGGCATAGATAAGGCTGCATTCCTGGGAGAAAGCCGGATGATTTTTGAGCAGCAGTCTTATCCGGCCAATATTTATGACCGGGAACGGTTGGCTTACGGTAATTGTCTTACCGGTCCGGCTATTGTGGCGGAATATTCCGCTACTACTGTTTTGCCTCCCGGAAGCAAAGCTGTAGTTGACGCATTTAGCAACCTTGTTATTGATGCAGGTTAGGAGGCAGTTATGGAAGTCAATCCGATCCTTTTACAGGTATTTAAAAACCTTTTTGCCTCAGTTGCCGAGGAAATGGGAGTAACCCTTAACCGGACGGCCTTTTCAGCCAATATCAAAGAAAGGCGGGATTATTCCTGTGCGGTATTTACCGGAAATGGTCAGTTAGTGGCCCAGGCAGCCCATATTCCTGTACATCTGGGGTCTATGCCTATGTCGGTAAAAACCGCTCTTGAACGCTTTGATTTTCAAGCAGGGGATATGGTGATTTTAAACGACCCCTTTCAGGGCGGCACCCACTTGCCCGATATCACCATAGTTGCCCCTGTATTTGCCGGGGAAGAAAAACCGGTCTTTTATGTGGCTAACCGGGCTCACCATGCCGATATAGGAGGAATGTCGGCAGGATCTATGCCTCTGGCAACTACCATTTATCAGGAGGGCCTTATCATCCCGCCGCTGAAAATAATGCAACAGGGAGAGCCTGACCGGCAGTTGATTCAGCTGATCCTCAGCAATGTACGCACACCCGATGAGCGCGAAGGGGACCTGGCTGCTCAGTTAATGGCGAATACTACAGGGATAAGGCGCTTGCAAGAGTTGACAGGGAAATATGGCTCTTCAGTTTGTGAATATTATGCTGCCCGGCTGATGGATTATTCGGAAGCCATAACCCGGGCAGCGATCAGCGCTCTGCCGGATGGCAGCTATGAGTTCTCGGATTTTTTGGATGGGGATGGAGTGGGGACTGACGATATTCCCATCCGGCTGACAGTTAAAGTCAGTGGTGACAGTATTGGATTTGATTTTAGAAAATCAGGGGATCAGGTAAAAGGAAGCGTTAATGCGGTATATGCAATCACAGTTTCGACTGTGTTATATGTCATGCGCTGCCTCGTGGCCCGGGATATCCCGATGAATGCAGGGATACTTCGGCCGGTAGAGGTAATTACCCGCCCGGGAAGTGTTCTGGACGCCCGCTTTCCCGCGGCTGTGGCCGGCGGCAATGTGGAAACCTCGCAGCGGATTGTTGATGTAATTCTGGGAGCCCTGGCCCGGGCCCTGCCGGGAAAGATACCGGCTGCCAGCCAGGGAACCATGA
The DNA here is from genome assembly GCA_035561335.1 of Desulfitobacteriaceae bacterium. Classification (GTDB taxonomy): domain Bacteria; phylum Bacillota; class Desulfitobacteriia; order Desulfitobacteriales; family Desulfitobacteriaceae; genus UBA2264. The sequence continues at coordinate 2,697 of DATMXV010000362.1, read as the reverse complement.
ATAATGTGACCTTGGGAGGCTTTGACCACGAGCAGGGACGTGCTTTTGCCTATTACGAGACGATTGCCGGCGGATGCGGGGCTTCAGCTCAAAATATTGGCGCCGGTGCTGTGCATTCGCATATGACCAATACACTTAATACCCCGGTGGAAGCCCTGGAATACAGTTATCCCTTGCTGGTGACTAAGTATGCGGTGCGGCGTGGCAGTGGGGGACAGGGAGCTAATCGCGGCGGGGACGGGATCATTCGCGAAATCAAAATGTTAGCGGAAACCGAGCTCAACATTCTTTCTGAACGCAGGAAATACCGCCCGTATGGGCTGGAAGGCGGAGAGGCAGGACAGGCAGGGCGAAATATCATTATCAAAAATGGGCAACAGCAATTCCGCCCGGGTAAATTCAGCGAATTGCTGCAAAAAGGCGATATTCTAAAGATTGAAACCCCCGGCGGGGGCGGGTATGGTTCTGTTTCCCAAAATGAACTATAATTTTCAGGCAATTAATTATATAATGTTTAGGTTATAATTAATTAATAACGATATAGTTTTTTGAGGAGTGTCATTGATGGAAGAAGTAAGAGTACGTTTTGCACCCAGTCCAACCGGTTTCTTACATATTGGGGGAGCGAGGACTGCTTTATTCAATTGGTTTTTTGCGAGGCAAAATAAGGGAAAGTTGGTTTTGCGCATCGAAGATACGGATAATGTAAGACAAAAGGAAGATTCGATTGGCCAGATTCTCAATAGCCTTAAATGGTTAGGGATCGATTGGGACGAAGGTCCGGAAAAGGAAGGAAATTATGGGCCGTATTACCAATCGCAAAGACAAGATTGTTATACAGCCGCTGCGGAGAATTTAGTTCAAAGCGGCAAGGCTTATTATTGTTTTTGTACAGAGGAAGAACTGGAAGAAGAGCGCGAGAGACAACGTAAAGAAGGTCTTCTTATTCGTTATAGTGGAAAATGCCGCAATTTAGCGATTAATGAGGTTCAGATACGGCTGAAGCAAGGGTTAAAACCCGTTATTCGCATTAAATTAGCTGATTTTGACCAAATAATTGTAAATGATATCATACGGGGGTTGGTTAAGTTTAAATCTGATCAGTTTGATGATTTTATAATTATCAAATCAAATGGTTTGCCGGCTTATAATTTCGCTTGTGTCGTTGATGATCATGCCATGCAGATCAGCCATGTTATCAGAGCAGAAGAACATTTATCAAATACTCCAAAACAACAATACCTTTACGAGGCATTGGGTTATGAAATCCCCAAATTTGCTCATTTGTCCATGATCCTGGCCCCCGATCGCAGTAAATTAAGTAAAAGGCATGGGGCAACATCAGTTAGTGAATTCAAAGATATGGGTTGTCTTCCGGAAGCAATTATAAATTATTTAACCCTTCTTGGTTGGTCCCCTTCGGAAGAGCAAAGCGAGATAATTTCACCGGAACAGACAATACGTTCTTTTTCTTTGGATAAAGTTTCAAAAACAGCGGCAGTCTATGATATTCAAAAGCTTATCTGGCTTAATGGTCAGTATATAACAGAGTATGATCTGGAAAAACTTACTTTATATGCTGTGCCGTTTCTTATCCGAGAGGGGATTGTATCCGGCCAGGAAGCCGAGCAAAATGCTGATTATATCTTAGCAGTTGTAAAAACAGTCAGAGAAAGAGTGAGAACATTGCAAGAACTTGCTGAAGCAAGCCGTTACTTTTTTCAAGACATTATTGACTTTGATGAAAAAGGCATAGAAAAATATTTTCGGCAGGAAAATGTGGAAACTTTGCTCTCCAAGGGCAAAGACTGTCTTGCTGAGGTTGAGAAATTCGACGTGGAAAATACGGAAAAGGCCTATCGTAAATTAATGGAAGAACTTAATATTAAGGGCGGTCTGATAATCCATCCGACCAGGCTGGCTTTAACGGGTCGTATGGTAAGTCCCGGTTTATTTGATGTGATAGCATTATTAGGCAAGAAAAGATGTATTGAGCGTCTTGACAGGGCGATCACATTTATAAAAAAATGTAAAGCTGATAAAGAGAAAGCTATTGATATATAATCAGATTATAATTATCAGAAATATATAATGCTAAGAACTTTGTGTTTGGCAATATTATTTGTTATAATTATTAAGTTGCTGTTCCGGGATTGTGTAGCGGTAGCACGTGTGACTCTGGATCACATAGCCTGGGTTCGAATCCTAGTCCCGGAGCCATAAATGGCCCCATAGTCAAGAGGCCTAAGACGCCGCCCTCTCACGGCGGAAACAGGGGTTCGAATCCCCTTGGGGCTACCATTCAAACCTGCCAAAAGGGCAGCTTTTGTATTACTTATTGAGAATTAAGATGCTTCACAATATATGATGAATAAAGCATTTCTATATTTGGGGCTGTTGCAGAACGAATTATAGAAAAAGGCCGGTCTGACGACCGGCCTTTTTAATAATCTTGGCAGGGAATTAGCTAGTTTACCATTTGCCTAAGCTTTCAAATGTCCTTCTAACCATTTCTCCGCCGACAGAACCATTCTGACGGGATGTAGCATCCGGACCTAATTGAACATTCAGTTGGGACGCGATTGAGTTTTTATCTACCGGTAATTTGTACTTAGACACGATTAATAACCTCCTTCAAGTAGTTTCAAAAAGTTGTTTGAAATTATTCTATTGTGTGAAACTTTGAGGCATTTATAA
>DATMXV010000361.1:0-2146 GCA_035561335.1 Desulfitobacteriaceae bacterium | reverse complement strand
TCTAAGGAAATAATAAAAACCGGAAGGTGTAGATAATGTCAGGTATTATGGAACAGCCTAATCCTGAAAAAACTTCATTGAATTTTGGTATATCTATTTGGTCACCTTCCAGTGCTGTTTACGGAAGCCCAACTTTATTTTATTTTCAGCCCATAGTATATGGCAAAGTATTTGCTTCTACTGTCGTATTGTCTGTGGCACAGCTATTTTTGTCTTTTATAAAATACTTCTTTGGCCTTGACATAGTTAATAATACCATAGTAAATAATTCAGAGTCTCAGATTTCTCCAACTTTTTCAAACCAAACTTTCCAGGGTTTCTTAACCCCGGAAACCCCGGGAATTCCTCTGATTGTAGGATTATCAGTATCAGGAGACTTCTCCAGTATCCCATTTTCGTCATCATCATTTATTACACTGCCAATTTTTACTCTTCCAGGTATCCGGGGAACCTTGCCTTTACTTATTTTGGAACTGTTGGTAACTATTTTTGTCAGGTCAGTTGTACCTCCCGAGTTAAGCGGCGCTAAGCCTTTAAAACAAAATTTTCGGGACAGCGAACTGTTTAATGTGAATAGTGAAAATATCGTTAACCTCCTCAAGCGATTCAGACAGTATATTGGTCTTCCAAGAAAACAACCTTAAAATACCTAAAAATTCAAAATTGCATAGAAAAAATAAACTTTAGGTACAATACAGAATAAGATTAAGGAATTCATATCGCTTACTTTCTTGAAAAGTACTTACTATATTTTCTTTGGGGGTTTCTTATGAATCAACAAGAAATAACCAAGCTTATTAAAACTGATCAAAAATATCTTCTTCACCCCAAGACGGATTTTGGTTATCTCCTGAATAAAGGTCCAATTATCATAACCAAAGGCAAAGACTGTACTTTGTATGATATTCAGGGCAAGGCTTATCTTGATGCGACCGGCGGCGGGGTATTTGTCAATTATATAGGTCATGGGAGAACTGAAGTAATTAAGGCCGTAAAAAATCAAATGGAAGCCTTGGATTATTATTGTACATTTGATAGTTATTCCAATATACCTGCTATCAATTTGGCTCAAACAATAGCAGAGGAAGTCCCGGTCGAAAAACCCAAAGTATTCTTTGTTTCAGGCGGTTCGGAGGCCAATGACACAGTTTTTAAGCTTGTACGTTATTACTTTTTTTGCCTAGGTATGGAAACAAAAACCAAGATCATTTCCAGGCGTAAAGCCTTTCATGGTCTTACTTATGGCTCAACCACCGCTACAAAATTATCCAATTTCCACGAGGGATTCAAGCCCTTGGTACCTGGCTTTCATTATATAGATCCGCCTTACTGTTACCTTTGCCCCTTCGGTCAGGAATACCCGGAATGTAATTTGGAATGTGCTTCGGCCCTGGAAGAAAAAATTACTGAATTAGGGCCGGATAATGTCGCAGCCTTTATTGCCGAACCGGTTATGGGAGCCGGGGGGATAATAGATGCCCCACCGGGCTATTTCCAAAGAGTGCGGAAAATTTGTGATCGTTACAATGTACTGTTTATTGATGATGAAGTAATTACCGGATTTGGCAGGTTAGGAACTAAATTTGGGATAGACTATTGGAATGTTAAGCCTGATATTATGACTTTTGCCAAAGGACTGTCCAGTGGCTATGTGCCGCTCGGGGCGGCAGTATTTTCTGATAAACTGTTTCAGGTTTTCAAAAATAACGGCGACATTTATCATGGTTACACTTTTTCCGGTCACCCGGTTGCCTGTGCTGCCGGACTTAAAAACTTTGAAATAATCAAGCAAGAAAAACTTTGGGACAACGCTAAAAAGATGGGGGATAAACTTATCTCCGGACTCAGGGCCTTGGATTTACCGGCGATCGGTGAAGTCAGGGGTAAAGGATTATTGGTTGGTATTGACCTGGTAAGGGACAGGGGTACCAAAGAAAAATTTGATATCACGCAAGATTTTTCCGAGAAAGTCAGTCAGGCTGCTTTTGAAAACGGTTTAATTATGCACGCTCTCTGGGCCGGTGATATTATTGCGTTTTCACCCCCTTTGATTATAAATGAAAAAGAAATTGACTTGATTATCAGTATTGTCAGCAAGGCAATTACTAAAATATACAATCAATTGGAAAATTGATTTCCATAATAC
>DATMXV010000360.1:0-8742 GCA_035561335.1 Desulfitobacteriaceae bacterium | reverse complement strand
GTATTAATTAAGTATACTTGAATGGTTTACAGGACATTTTCCCCCGTTTCCCCTGTTCTTATCCTGACGGCATTTTCTACAGAAGAAACAAAGATTTTACCATCACCTATTTTTCCGCTTTTACAAACATTTTGAATTGTTTTCAGAACATCAGCAACTTGATCATCTTTAACTACTATTTCAATTTTTAATTTTGGGAGCAGGGTAACAGTTATCGCCACTCCCCTGTAAACCTCGAGATGTCCCTTTTGTTTTCCACAACCGATAACATGGGAAACGGTCATGCCATTGACTCCTAAATCCCCCAAGGCACTTTTCACTTCATCTAATTTACCCGGGCGTATTATAGCTTCAATTTTTTTCATTCTTAAACTCCCTCTCTAAAATATAAATGTATTTTAAATGTATTTCGATACTTTTTGACTATCTGTTTAACAGAAACCGTCAATAGTGTATCATCAGATAAGGCTTAAGGTTAGGCTATCCCATCATAAGCTCGCTCACCATGCAAAGATAAATCCAAACCGGTTGTTTCTTCTTCATCTGAAGCTCTGAGTTGGGTTACTAAACCTACTACTTTAAGAATGATAAACGTACCGATCACAACAAATACGATAGTTGTCGCGACCGCCAGAGCCTGAATCCCCAATTGGGCAGGGTTACCGTAAAACAAGCCGTCAAAACCTGCAGAATTAACTGTTGTCGTAGCAAATAATCCTGTTGCCAAGGCCCCCCAGGTACCACCAATTCCATGAACCCCGAAGCAATCAAGGGCATCATCATATTTTAATTTAGACTTGAGAACACTAACGGCAAAGTAGCAAACTGCTCCGCCAACAAAACCAATTATTATCGAAGACAGGGGTGTAACGAATCCTGCTGCCGGAGTAATGGCTACTAAACCGGCAATTGCACCACTGGCTGCACCAAGAATGGTTGGTTTGCCACGATGAATCCATTCAACTATCGCCCAGGCTAATGCGGCTGAGGCAGCGGAAGTATTCGTAGTCACAAAAGCCGATCCGGCAAGACCGTTAGCTCCTAAAGCACTGCCGGCATTAAAACCAAACCAGCCAAACCAAAGCAAAGCGGCCCCAAGTACTGTCATGGGAATATGGTGAGGATGCATAGGCTCTTTGCCCATACCGGCACGTTTTCCCAAAATCAGAGCGGCAACTAACCCGGTAAATCCTGAACTAATATGAACTACAGTACCACCGGCAAAATCCAAAGCCCCGAGATTCCTGAGGAATCCTCCGACACCCCAAACCCAGTGAGCCAAAGGATCATAAATCAGGGTTGCCCATAATAAGATGAACAAGATAAAAGCAGGAAATTTCATGCGCTCTGCGATAGAGCCACTGACTAAAGCAGGGGTAATAATGGCAAACATCATTTGGAAAGCCATAAATACTAAAGCGGGAATTGTCGCCGCATAATCGGCATTAGGGTCCTGGCCTACTCCGATTAATCCCAACCAGTCGAGCCCGCCGATTATACTATGGTGATCAGGACTAAAAGCTAAACTAAAACCGAATAAGACCCATTGAACCGAGATAAGTCCCATAATAATGAAGCTATGCATAATAGTACTCAAAACATTTTTCTTACGTACCATCCCGCCATAGAACAAAGCCAAACCCGGGGTCATTAAAAGAACTAAGGCTGCAGACATAATCATAAAACCGGTATCACCGGTATCGTTTGTTGGCGCCTCCGCAGCGAGAGCAACAGTCGGAAAACTTAACAAGGCAGCAACTGCAAGGGATAAAGTTAAAGACTTACGCATTTGTCACATCCTCCTTCAAAAAATAACTGGCGCTTTTAGAGAATTAATTCTCATAAAAGCGCCATTGCTTTGCCGATAAGGCCTTTTGAAAGCAAATTATTGTCTGAAAAATTAACGGTGCTTTGGCAGTTACTATTATAACTTTCCCAAAGCACCGTTGCTTTTCATTAATAAGTGTGTGCACACCTTACTGATTACATATTAACTCATGAATAAGTATTTTGGCAAGAATTTTTTTTGTGTATATTGTATACTTACTATGAAAAAAACCAATCAGCTAATCTGCCTCTAAAAAACGCCCTTGCTTTAACCGGCATTTAACTTAACTTTTAGCGGTTTGAAATTTCTGCTTCGCCAAGGCATTAATATAAGCTTTAGCACTCGCTTCAATAATATCGGTTGAAAATCCCTTACCGACTACCAGACGTCCATCATTGTAACGCAGCTTGACTGTCGCCTCTCCCAGAGCCGTGCTGCCCCGGGTAACTGACTTCAGAGTAAAATCTTCCAGCATGGCCTCATTCCCTGTCATCCTGTCAATAGTATTAAAAAGAGCATTTACCGGACCGTTACCGCAGGCAGCATCAGTAAATTTCTTACCCTCGATATCCAAAGTTACCGTAGCAGTAGCAGTTTCAATCCCACTTGTGGAAATAGCCATACTCTCCAGAATAATATTACTGGCTTTAACCTCGGAATCCCCCATCAAAACGTAGAGGTCCTGATCAAATACCTCTTGTTTCGAATCAGCTAAATGCAGGAACCTCTTGTAAACTTCATTAAGTTGGGCCCCTTCAAGTTTATACCCCAACTCTTCGAGCCGGTATTTAAGAGCATGCCTTCCCGATCTTGCCGTAAGACTGATTATATTCTTGGGAACACCGATTGTTTCCGGTTTGATTATTTCATAGGTTTCCCTGTCTTTCAGGACGCCATCCTGATGAATACCGGAAGCATGTGAAAAAGCATTAGCGCCCACAATTGCCTTATAATCCGGCACAGCAACACCTGTTATCCGGGAAACAAGCCTGCTGGTGCCGGATATCTCGTGCACTTTGATATTATTCTTGACACCATAGCCGTCCCGCCGGGTATAAATTGCCATAACCACCTCTTCAAAGGAAGTGTTTCCGGCCCGTTCGCCAATCCCATTGATCGTTACTTCGACTTGGCGGGCCCCGGCCCTGATACCGGCCAGAGCATTAGCTGTTGCCATTCCCAAATCATTATGGCAATGTACACTGACTACCGCCTTATCAATATTATTGACATTATTAATAACGAAATCAATCAGCTCCCCAAATTCCCAGGGATTAGCATAACCAACAGTATCTGGGATGTTAACCACTGTGGCTCCCGCCTTGATGGCTTCCCCGATAACCTTTACCAAAAAAGCCGGATCACTGCGGAAAGCATCTTCCGCATAAAATTCTACATCATTCACATATTTCTTGGCATATTTAACAGCGTTAACAGCCTGTTCCAGGGTCTGTTCAGGGTTAAGCCCTAATTTCTTTTCCATATGAACAGGAGAAACCCCGATCCCGGTATGAATTCTGGGATATTCAGCCTTACGGATAGCTTCGGCACAAATATCAATATCCTCGGCTACTGCTCTGGTCAGCCCGCAAATAGTTACCCCTTTTAATTCCTTTGCCAGGGTCCGCACTGACTCCAGATCGCCCGGCGAGGAAGCCGGAAAACCGGCTTCGATAATATCTACACCCAGCTTTACAAGCTGGTGGCCAATCTCCAATTTTTCTTTAACATTTAAGGTTATCCCCAGTGACTGTTCGCCATCTCTCAGGGTGGTATCGAAAATGTATAATCTCTGCATTCTTCCAATTCCTCCTTATGAATAATTCCGGTTGTCTCAGTGCAGGCTCACTAAGATTAGTAAGGTCAGGTTCCATGAAACCACCCCCTAAAGACAATTAAACCCTTCGTCTTCAGATTGAGACGAAGGGTTAGTTCGCGGTACCACTCAAATTAACAGAAAAATTCTGTCTTCTCTCCAGATACGGGACCTAATCGAGAGGTTCGAAGTACGCTGTTCGAGTTCGATTCAGTCATACTTAAATTTCACGCATCGCGCTTCGCGCTTCGAAAATCCGATATCTTCTTCCTTTTAACGGTGGAAGTTCCGTCCGAGCCTACTTTAGGAATATTTCGGTCGGCTACTCAAGGGAGAGTTCCAATCCTGTTCCATTTGCTGCCTTTCACCAACCGGCAGCTCTCTGATTAGGTAACAAAAATTATACTATTCCCTCTCATCGTCATTTTAATTTTTCATATTGAATCTATATTGACATTTCTTTAGGTTATTGTCAAGAAGAATTTTGTATTATTTAAACAATTTCATCTGCCACAGCCTGCAGACGTTCCGTCATAATTTTTAAGCCCGCAGGACAACCGGGAACTTTCACAATATTAGGATGAGAACTGTTGGTTTCACAAGCACACTTGCCCAAGGCAATTACTTTACGCATATCAGGATCAGTCATTTTTTGCCTGCCCATAACTATGGCAATATTATTAAAATCCTTGCCGGGATTAGCCGTGAAAAATCTGATAAGAGCAGTGGCAATCCCAAATCCGCAGCCGGAGCAGCAGGTAGGATCAGGCGGTTCTACAGTGATACCTTTAATTTTATATAAGGCTATCAGATCTCTGGCCCAGGTTGCATACCATTTCAAGGGTTTTGCCAAATCGTTAATCTCTTCACCTATTACCTCAACATTTGCCAGACTCAGGCTGCGGCCGGCAAGTTCGGCATAAATAGACAAGTGTTCAACCTCGGCTGGATCATAGCCCAGAAGCCAGCTGCCGACAATATCGACTTCCAGGATATCCTTACCTGCCACAAAGAGATCCATCTTATGATAATCATCACTGGTCGGGCCTTTTTGCAGACCGTAAGTACCGTCAACAATCGTCAGATCGACCTTGATGGCCCTTCCCAGCAAAGCGATAGACCTCATCAGGTCATGACGGTGGCAATCCTTCTTGGATTCATAAGCTATGACGCCTTTTAAATTCTTGATCCCCAGAGAAACTTTTGTCTGGTTATGGGTCTTCAGAACAGGGATATCTATTAAAAATTCCGCTTCCGCGATCAGTCTGGCAATTTTTACCGGCAAACCTTCCATCTCTACTGTCACAAAAGGTCCCTCATTTAGGTCAACCAGCGGCACATTCAGGCGTTCGGATAATTCATTATAGCCGGCCGCCTGATAAGCTGTAACAGTGTTGAGCTTCAAGTCCGGATGGATTACTCCCCCATCCGCAATTGTAATATCATTGCAGCCATGCTCGCGAAGCAAGGTAACCATACACTCCACCGTTTCCGCAGGGGTAACCATCCCCAGAGGCGGTTGGTCGCGCACAAAACTGCGCATAACCATATTCGGTTTAATAATAACCTTTGTCCCGGGTTTCAAACCTTCAAAACCGCCGCAGGTCTCAATTGCCTTACGTAACGTCCCCAACGTTTGGCCATTGTCTCTCTTTACCAATGCTACTGCCAAAATACCCCATCCTCTCTCACGATAAGATTTTGTCTGAATATTCACAAAATATATTCTTCTTTATAATCTACCATTCTTAATAAAAAGAATCAAGACAATATGTCTTGGCAATAATTAATAAACTATTTAATACTATTTGTTTTAAACAAGTGACCGCCTCTCTCTGTCCATCCCTCAATAACCCCGGCTTCCTGCAGGATATCCAAATGCCCCCAAATCTCCGAGACTCCTAAAACATTGTTATATCCATCCAGGACCTTATACAGTTCCAGAGCCAGTTGATAAGGTGACATGGGTTTGGCCTTAGCGGCTAAGGCCCGGGCGATCCTTTTGGCCCGCCGTGAATGGTGCTCCCTGATTTCTGCAATCCGTTTTTTAATATTGGCAACCGGCCGGCCATGACCGGTAAACACTTTTTTAACCGGAAGTTTCTCTAATAAATCAAGGCTGTCCATATACTGCTTCAGGCTCTTAAAACGGCCGTCTTGGGCAGTTTCATCAATTTCCAACTGGGGATTTGGTGTGACATGCGCCAATAATGTGTCCCCGGCAAAAAGGAATCCCTGCTTCCGGAGAAAAAAGCACAAATGCCCGAGGGCATGTCCGGGTGTATAAAAGACTTCCAAATCAAAGCCCTCAAAAGGAAATACCTCTCCCCCGCTTAAAGGTATATATTCATTAAGCGGTTGGGCAATACCCACACGATTTTGGGTTGAGTTTACTACCTCGTCAAAAACCCTGTCCGGCAATCCCCCGGCTCTCAAAACGTCGGCTTTTCGCGAAATATAATTATTCCAGCCATCCATTTTCAATTTTTCCATCTCATGAACATAGATCGAAGCCCCGGAAGCCTCTGAAATCTTAACAGCAAGACCGGAATGGTCATAATCTCCGTGAGTAATGAAAATACGCTGAATATCTTTCATACTATAGCCAAGGCTATGGAGACCTGCCTTAAGGGCAGTCTCTGCCTTGTCATTTTGTAAACCGGTATCAATGAGGGTTAATGGCTCAGCGTTAATAATATACACATTAATTGGTCCTATGGAAAAAATTGTCGGAATCTCGAAAGGGGACACTAATAAAGCATCATTCACTGCAGCTTATCCTCCTCTAGAATTCTAGTTCTTTATTTTTCTGTCTCTTTAACACTATCTTATCATTTTTTCGATTTTCCGACGTGTTCAGCAAAACTCTTTCTGGTGAAAAAGGTCCCCGTACCTTTGGCAACAGCCCTGCCGGTTTCATCTTCGATAGTTGTTTCTGTAAAATAAGCAGTTTTACCAGATTTTATAACCTGTCCGACCGCACTAATCTTATTGCCTGCTTTTCCTGTAAACAGGAAAGAAATATTCATATTGCCGGTAATAGGCATAATTCCTGTGGTTATGCAAGCTATTGCCATGCTGATATCGGCCATAGTCGCCAGTGCCCCACTGTGCAATTTGTTATAGGTATTGGTATTCTGTTTTTCGACAATCAGTTCGGTAAGCGCTTTTCCCGGCCCTAAACCTTTAATCTTTACCCCGGTAAAATGCCCAAAATGGTTAACCTGATAATACTCCAGGATCATGGCAAAAAGCTCAGGATCTATACCCAGATTTTCCGTTTCATTATCTTGGATCCGGTTCATTATTTCTCCCCCTGAAAATATCTATAAATAATATTATATTCCATTCCCCCAAAAAGAGCATTAGTTACTTTTATGTACCTTATCTCGTCATCCGGAATATGTTGTTATACAGGTCAGAAAAAAGGAGTTGTTCCTGTGACTGAAATATTAAAATTAGGATTTGGGCCATATACTCCCTATCTATATAATAATGGCAATCTTAATAACCAACTTAATGTCATTACCCCTGGCTGCAATCTGTTACCCTGCCCAAGAAAAGCTCAGCCAGTCTGGTTATTAATCCCTGCGGGAATTGGAACAGCAATAGCTTTTCTGATAGGCTTTAATTCAGATTACCCGGATGGATTTGACCTGATACTTTGCCGGAAAGGCATCAGCGGCATAATTATCTACACAGCATTTACGACAATGACCCTTTCACTGTATGTATTTTATATACTCAATGAGCATCTTGATAATTTATCAACAAGCTTTCTGCCGCTGTCTATTGGGATAGGGGCCCTGCTTCTTTACTATGGCGCAGCCTACTTTTTGCTGTTCAGGCTGGACCCTGACAGTTTTGAAGGATTTATCGGTGACGATCTCACGACTCAGTTTCTTACATTTATTTATTACAGTATTACCACCTTTGCAACCTCCCAGGATGGAGATATCAAAGCCCGGTCCCTCGCGGCCAAGGGTTTAGTTAGTATGGAATCACTCTTCTTCATCTGCATTTTCACCCTTGGGATTGTATTATTCAGCAATTCAAAATAAAAAAGGCCAGCCGGCCGCAAATTAAGAATTAAAGTAATATCTATAGAAATATGATCAGACTTAAAGCCATTACTATCATACCGGTTATGAGGCCATAGATCGAGAGATGATGTTCCCCATATTCCCTTGCCGTAGGAAGAAGCTCATCCAGGGATATGAATACCATGATTCCGGCAATAGCAGCAAGCAAGATCCCGAAAACTATGTCATTCAGTACCGGCATTAAGATCAGATAGCCAATTATTGCTCCCACCGGTTCGGCTAAACCGGAAAACAAGGATAAAAATAAGGCTTTTTTCCTGCTGCCGGTAGCACAATAGATCGGTATTGCCACGGCCATCCCTTCAGGTATATTATGAATAGCTATCGCGATTGCGATTGCTATCCCAAGAGACGGCTGTTGTACTGAGGATACTAATGTCGCCAAGCCTTCAGGAAAATTATGGATAGCAATAACAAGTGCTGTAAAAATTCCGGTCCTGATAAGCCTTGTATCGCGTTCAGAATAAGGATAACCGCTTATTTCTTCAATTTTATGTGATTCATGGGGATTTTCATCCGAAGGGATTAATTTATCAATAATTGCAATTAAGAGCATCCCGCCAAAAAAGGAGAGCATATTTGTCCATGATCCGGTAATCTTTCCCATATTAGTGATTAAGAGGTCCCGTGATTGAAAAAACAATTCGACAAATGATACGTATATCATAACTCCTGCGGAAAAACCCAGGACCACAGACAGGAGTTTAGTATTTGTTTTCCGGAAAAAGAAAATAAGCAACCCGCCGATTCCCGTAGATAATCCTGCAACAATTGTAAGGCTTATTGCCAGCCATATATGTTGGGAATACAATTATTCATCACCTCTTTCCAGTTCTATATTCTATCTCCTCCTCATAAAACCTTCAGAACATCCTTTAATGAAAAATACCCCTTCCAATGTAATTCACATTGTCAAGGGTGTTTTTATACAGGAGATGATTATGCTTTTCTTGTAATCACAGGTTTCATGCCTATATTATTTGAGACATATTTAT
>DATMXV010000359.1:0-6194 GCA_035561335.1 Desulfitobacteriaceae bacterium | reverse complement strand
AATTAATAGAGGTGAATCTATTGAGCAAACTTAAGAAACTACTTCAGAGGATAAAAAAAAATCCCAAACAAGTAAGGTTTGAAGAATTGGACAAAATTCTTTTGCATTATGGTTTTAATAGAAGACAACCGTCTCGTGGCTCTAGCCACTACTCTTATTTCAAAGGTACCAAACTTATTACAATTCCATTCCGTCAACCACATATTAAAAGCATTTATGTGGAACAGGCCATAGAATTACTGGAAGGAGAGATTTTCGATGACAATCAAGAATCTTGATTACTACCTTGGATTCCCCTATAAATTTACTATATACCCCGCCGAAGAAGGGGGATATGTTATTGAAATTCCGGATCTTCCCGGTTGCCTCAGCCAAGGTGAGACCATTGAAGAAGCTATAGCTAACATTGAAGATGCCAAAAAATGTTGGTTAGAAACATCACTGGAAAACGGAATAGATATACCGGAACCAACTACCGGTGTTAATAATTATTCTGGTAGATTTAACGTTCGGGTTCCTAAATCACTGCATAGAATATTAGCTGAACAAGCAAAAAAGGAGAATGTTAGTCTAAATCAGTTGATTTTATATCATTTATCTCATGGAACAGGGTACAAGGGTAATATTAATTAATCAGTCTTTTTGCAGCAAGTGTGGAATTACTTGGGGGAGTATTACGGGGTGTAATAATTGTATAAAGAAATCCTATGTTTGGTTCTTTTTACCAAACAAATGGGAGCAAACGATAACGTGTCTTTAAACAATAATCTTTATACCCCGGTAAATTTCGTAACAGCACTTCTTCTTCGCCTATTATCCTAAATACGTTCATCGGTATACAGAGAAGAGCAGGGATTATGGCCCAATAAGAACCAAGTGCCAGAGGAGTAAACAATATCATTAATATAAGTCCCAGGTACATTGGATGACGGACTATGGTATAGGGACCGGTGGTTATAACCCGTTGTTCTTTCTCGACTTGGATAACAGTGGAAGCATAACTGTTTTCCTTAAAAACTAAGATAATAAATATATATCCGAGAAAAACAAGGGCATTAGCGATAATGACAAGCCAAACCGGGACAGCCGACCACTGAAAACGAAAATCAAGGCCGGGAATTATGTAACAGAGAAAGCACAGGTTTAAGATAGAGGGAGGTTTTCTCGTAGTTTCTTTTTCTTTAAACTGCATCCGTCTCGCCAAAAGTTCGGGGCTTTTTTTAACAAAATAGATGGTAATAAAAAGCGTCAGGGCAGAGAATCCCGAGCAATAAATCCAGGCCTCCCAAAACCGTAATGAACCTGCGGGCAGGAATAAGACACCGCCCAGTATAAGCAAAATTATTATCGGCACAAGAAAGGCTTTTTTCTTTGACAGTTCAGTATTATCTTCCATGGAAATACCTCCTAATCTTTTCCTGCTTTGTTAGGCTCTGAAGCGAGATATTGTTGGAGAAGCTGCCCATGCTTTACCTGGGCCGGCGAGATAACGTTCGCCACCATGTCATTATACAAACCGGCAAGAGGTTTTTTTATTCCGGCTTGTTTGCCTAATATCTCCATTAATTGAGGCCTGCTTTTGATAAACTCGGCAGATTCACGGGCCAGAGCTTCAACCTCCGGATCATCTTCCGGCAGTTGGGCCAGCCGGGCAAGACGCGCCCCATATTTTAAGGAGATTTGGTATTCTTTGGGATGTGCCTTAAAAACCTCTGCCAAAGCTCGAAAAGTTTCCTGATAATTCTCACCCCACTGGAAATCATCCAATATACTATACACTTTCCGTTGCTGAGCAAAAAGCTCCGGGCTGGTCCGGGCATATTTTTCAATTTGATCCGGTCCCAGTATATCCATAATCATTTGAAAAGAAGGAGATGCGAAATTATCCTCGTCCAGGGGAACTGTGTCTTCACTCAGCAACTTTTCAATTTTCGCTATTCTTTCTTCGAGGCTTTCTTTCTCCCTTAGAAGCTCGGTTTGCAGAGACTGTAAGACTTCCCGCAAGGTTTTATGGTTGTGTATATCTCCCAAGATTTCTTTGATGTGCTTAAGATCCAATCCCAGGCATTTTAAATGTTTTATTACCTGCATACGAGTTAACTCCGCAGGCCCGTATAAGCGATATCGCCCCGAAGAGCGCTCCGGTTCCGGAAGTAAACCAATCTTATGGTAATAGAGAACGGTTTTTAAGGTACTTCCGGTTAATTTTACGAAATCACCGATTTTAATTTGATTTTCCACCATTATCCCACCTTCATGATTATTATAAACCCCACCCTAAGGGTCGAGTCAACTTGATTTCTTGGAAACAATGGGGTGGAAGGAGAAAGTTCAATTTATGGCGAATTCTCTATAGAGAGAACCATATCCTGTAATTGCTGATATAAAATTGTAAGGTGAAATGAATACAATTAAATAGCTTGGAGGGGATTAATTTTGTTTATGGGCAATTCTTTGCATCGCCGTAAAATTCCTACTGATTACTATTGTGAAGAAATATCTGCGGTTGATGAACAGATATGTTCCCTGATCGCGAAGCGAAAAGAAATTTCGAATAATAATCCCGGATTTCCGCCTCTCGAAACCATTACCGCTTGGTGTCAGGCGTATGATTTGAACGAGCAAATCGTTTATGGGATATTTCATTCCTTGTATCACGCTGCAGATTTTATCGAATTCATTGAGCCTGTAGGGTTTCTTAAATTTATACCAATCCTGAAAACAGTGGAAGAAAATCGGGTATTATATTCGATCACGCACATGAAACAATACAGCAACGCAAGTGTTGTTTTCGTGGAAGTGGAAAACAAAGAACTTGAGCCGAACATAAACTTTGGCCATACGATGCTTGAACTAACCATTTCTTCAGATTATAGATGCCGGATGTCCGGCGGATGCGGCTATCAGACTGGGGCTCTCCATTCCTTTATCATTACCCCGCCTCTTCCCGATGATGTCAGCGGTATTTCGTTTCGGCTAACGGTCAAACCGATGAAGGATTTTCCCGATATTAAATATATCCCAAGCGAAGAAGTAACGGTGACTTTTAACTGACTTGAATGTTTAAGAGAATAGTGGATATTAACAATAAGTGAAACAGCCGGATTCCGGCTGTTTCACTTATTAAATAACTTATTTCATTCGCTGCATTTATGGTGTTCGTTTACTTTTTCTACTATCTCAGGAATCATATCAATGAGTTTTGCCAGGCCCCCGGTTTTTTTAATTGGCAAAAGTTCAACCTGATCCCCTTTAATTACCAGAATTGCTGCCGGCGCAATTTTTGCACCGGTACCCGCACCGCCGCCTGTCCCATTGCTGCCTTTCTCTTCCGTTCCGCTGCCGCCTCCTGTACCAAGACCAAAAAAGATTTCCACAAAGGGTATAATCGTTGTTTCGCCTACTTGCATTGGTTCACCGATCACAGTTTTGGTCTTTAAAAAACTCTCCAATTTTTCGAAAATACTATTTATGTTTTCATTGATACTAAAACTATCCGCCATAATGAAGTCCTCCTTTAATTTTTGTTTTAAGCTGGGAAATGAATATATTCCTAATTGGTTTTGTGATCAGGAACCCTATCATAACCAGGATCAGATAAGGCAGCCAGATCCGTCCGCCAATTAAAAATCTTCCTTCAATTATTTCCTCTTCAAAGACCGGTTGAATATTAATATCATATTTCTTAAGCCAAACAGATGATTGACTGGTCAAAGCAGACAATAAACCGGTATAAAACGGATTATTAAAACCGATTCGCGTATCAACGGAAAGTGTTTCCGGCAGGCAACACTTAAAAATTTTAACTAATGAAGAGATTGAATTTTCGATGATGTCTCTCTTCATGTATCCGATAAAACCAGAGCGCTTTTTATTTTGACCGGAATTAGAATGCTTTTTATTTTGGCCGGACTTTCCGCTTTTGCTTTTTTTTAATTCAGGCCGGATCTTGACCTTTTTCTTAAAACCAAAGATTGTCAGGATAATTTTCCTGTTTTGTTCGGATCGACGGTAAAAACTGATTTTAATCCCGCCGAAGAGCCAGGATACTGAACCTTGAAGCTGTGGCAGATCAAGATTTTCTCCGGCAACATAATAATTGTAGGGTATAAAAATGACAGCTGTCAGAAATAGGCCAATACTCAAGAGAACCCAACCTAATATCGCTAACAAAAACATATCAGCCTCCACTTAACCCAAAGATTTAGTTCGCAGTTATTAAGCCAGAAGGAATTTTGTTCCTTTAATCAACCTTTTGGATACCTTTCCGATAACGGTTGGCGCGGCCTTCATGCCATTTTTTATAAGTTTATTACCGGCCTTAACACCTGGGACATAGTCCAGGAATATTCCTGATGCCCGGACATTTTTGCGTTGGATGTTCAAAATGATCTTGACTGTGCTTTGGGAAACTTTACCTGCGGCTCTTTCCAGGATGGCGTCTTTTATTTGGTCTACTTCTGCGGGAAGGGCTATCTCGTAATTGGATTTATTATTCAGATCCCAAAAAAGCAGTTTCAATTCGGTTAATTCTTTACGGCATTCCTTACAGATTTTCAAATGCTCTTCAACAACCAGTTTTTCCACAGGATCAATAATGTCCTCCAGTAGATCCTGGAGTAAAACTCTATCAAGTTTGCAATTCATTTCAGACCTCCCGGACTTCGTCTTTAATCATACTTTCCCTGATGGTTTTTCTACCTCTATGCAGATAAGTTTTAACTGTACCGAGCGGGATATTCATGATTTTGGCAATTTCCTCATATTTCATACCCTTGGAATGTCTTAAGATTACGGCCATGCGTTCTTCCGGCGGAAGTTTTTTTAAGGCCTTTGCCAGCGCTTGTTTAGTATCCAGATAAAGGGTTTTGTTCTCCGTATTTTCAGGGGATGGAATCAAGTCTTGGATTTCCTTGCCATTTTCATTAGTCTGATTAAGTGATACTGCTTCTTTTCTGTCTCTGATAAAATTCAAGCACTTGTTTACTGTTATCTTTTTTACCCAGGGAAGAAGCGAAAACTCTTCCTTAAAGTTATCCAGGGATTTAAAAATAGCCACAAATACTTCTTGGGTTAAGTCCAGAGCATCCTCTTGATTACCGGCATAATGATAGGCAATCGTATAAACATATTTTTTGTATTTTTCATAGAGGATTTCCAGGCCCTTATGCTTATTTTTTTTATATATTGTAAGGAAACCAGAATCTGAAACAGCCAAAGAATCTGACCATCCTTTTATTAATTTCTCTTTGTTATTAATACACATTATTTTCGAAAAAGTTTTACTTAACCAGGACTAAATCTTGAAATTTCTCATTATCCATCAGTTCCACCTCTTACTATTCTAAGTTTTACATCAGGGTTAAGGTTTTTTCATGGATATTTATTATCGCTTTTGCTTGTTCAAGAATATCCATACCTACAATGGCCTCAATTTCGAAACCATAATTCATTGCCCCAACATCAAGTTTAAAGTTTTTTAATGTAGCAGTATCCAGGACAATCCTTTCTACATGCTTTTTAAAAACAGATTCAACGCCGCCAACTCCACGCACGAGATTTAATTCATCATCCGGCTGGGGTCCAAGCCCTAAGCTAATGGCTGTTTCAGTTGAAATAATAGTTGTGGCCGAACCAGTATCTTGGATAGCTTTATATTATTGTCCCCGTTAAAAAGCTCTATTTCAGCGAATAGTAAACCGTAGTCAATAAATAGTTTCATCGTATACCCCTTACTCCTGTCCAGTTTCTTTCCTTCACATTTAATTCAGGGCGTGAGGTATGGACAACATAATATTCTTTTTCAGGATGTACCTTGTGTAACCCGACATATCGGCGTAATGCTCCGTTATTATCTTCACCAAACATCTCTACTAGCTGGATATCTTCTATAATACGTTTGTCACCTTCTGTATGGGCTTCTATAGCTTCGATTATTACCCACTGCTGCGGATATGTTTTTTTTAAATCATTCCACCGCATAAAGATACCTCCATTCATTTTCATTCACTATTGAGAGATGAAGTTCTTCTTCAGATAAAGGTTCATCGTCCGGATCTGCTTGATCAATCTTCATATCGCTAATTAAATTTAAGTAATCTTCTATAGGCTGACTACTTCCTTCCCTGATACTTTTTATTATATCACCTTTATCATATGGATAATAATTCCGAAGAATTTTTACTCTTCAGGGC
>DATMXV010000358.1:0-3349 GCA_035561335.1 Desulfitobacteriaceae bacterium | reverse complement strand
ACTCCTTTATTATATTTAGGAGGTGCCCAATATAGACATTTTTAATAAAGTTTCAACTTATCTTAATGATTCTTATTCCCGTGGGTATAAAGCAATTTACAATAGCTTCTTAATTAAAAACGAAAAGGTTTCAATGTCAGGAAGCGCTATTGGTATCCTCGTCTTGCTTGTAACCCTTATGCTTTGCGCTTTGTTATTTGGGACACTGCAGGGGCAGACAGACCAAAAAATCGCAGCTCTTAATAGCTCCGAAGCAACGGCAAGTTATAGTAACATAAAGACAACCGGTTATACAGTGATTCACGCAGCTCATTGTTTCAAAAGAAAATCAATACCGGGTTCATTTATACCATGAACGTGACAGAAGACAAGCTGAAAGAATTTGGCTTTGATAAACACATCGCGGTTAATGAGGTATCAATGAGGATGATATTCGGGGCTTCCGAGTCGCTCCTGTGCTTTAATACAGTTCAGTTTAAGGATTACTCCAAAATAGTTGCAATCGGACAGGATGTTGAAGCGAAGGCAAGGAGAATAAAAGAAGTATTCCCTGTCGACTGTCAAAAGGCATTTGACATGGGTGTAAGATTTGCGACCAATACGCAATATCGGACAAACGCTACGTGATAACATGACTGAAGACACCAACGAAAGAAATGTAGGACAGGACGGGAACGTAAATGATAGATGAAAAACGCCTGCAGCTAGTGATCGACAAGCAGGATATCTATGAACTCATGTGTCGATACGCTCGCGGCGTCGATCGATTCGATAAAGAACTCGTTCAATCTTGCTTTTGGCCCGACGCGACAACCGTCTTTCCCCTCACCGCTGATTCTGTATTCAAAGGACAGTACAGCGATTATCTGGAGATCGATGTGGAATCCTGGAAACCCTACACGGCCCAGCAACATTATCTCTGCAATCATCTTTCCGAAATAGACGGAGATCGAGCGTTGGCCGAGACGTACCAGTTCTCGTTTTATTGGGCGATACCAGGAGACGATCCTAAACTGAATTTGCTTAACTCGGGCCGGTATATTGATCGATATGAACGCCGGAGCGGTGAATGGCGGATCATTCACCGCGAGTTTATTCGTAATTTCTCATCCCCGATCGTTCCCAGAGGCTTCGGCTCTATCGAAAATGGATGGCCAATGTCATCTCAAAGCCGAAGCGACCCGGCGTACCGCACGTTAAAGCCTGATGTGTGAATGTCCACGAGACGAAACCGTTATCAAATACCAGGCACCGCTCATCCCGGTGCCTGGTATTTTGCGATACTTTAAAGGAAGGAGTCTGCGCGAGCAGGCGCTCCCAGGAGAAAATCATGATTACTGAAGACCTGACCCTCGAGGCGCGGATCCAGCGTCTGGAGGATATCGAAAACATCCGGACCCTCAAGAGCCGCTACCATACCTATGTCAACGATACTGACTTCGATCGTATCGGCAGTCTGTTCGCTGACGACGCCTCGGTGAAGCTTGGTTACCTCATGCCCGACGGAAATGCGGTCGTCGGTCGTGAAAAGATCCAGGCCGCATTCTCCGGGATGAAGGCGAGTACCAGCCAGTCCCAGTTGAAGCAGTTCCTTCACAGTCACATCGTGGAATTGACCGGTCCGCACACCGCCAGCGGCACCGGTATGCTCTATGCCTGCTACGGCGTCCATGCCGACGCCTATGTCGTTGCCGGAAAGTACAGTGAAGACTATGTCCGCGTGGACGGCGTTTGGCTGTTCAAGACCATGGACCTGGCCCTGTACTTCACTGTTCCGCTGGCGCTCGGCTGGGCCGGACCAAAGCGGCACTATCTTGTCAATTCCGGGCAGGAGATCCCCGACTACGACCCTTTGTTGCCTAACCCGGCCGTCTAGCTGATAACGCCTGGCGTCCCTGTCGCTCAGAAACCATTATATATTATTTGAGCCTTTGCCAAACTCTCTATCAATGCTTTATAATCTAAATAAAGGCATTACATACCCCATTTTCAAAAAAATCACATTAGGCAACTTAGATATTCAACCTTCTAAAAGCACTTGGTGCTCTTATCAGGTCATGTCTTCCCATCTTAAAAGCTGTAAGTGCTGTGAGTAATGAGGCAATATTACTTATTGACACGTAAATTTTTGCCCATTCACTACCTCTTGTAGGTGTTTTTGATCTATGGTATCCAACAACTTCATTTGAGTTTTTCCTTTCCACAGTTGTTCTAAGATTATATAATTTACCAAGTAATCTATTGTAAATTCTTGGTATGTATTGAGCTCTGAAGTGGTGACCCGTTTCTGTTTTTAATATGTTTCCAACACTATTAGCTCTTGCAGCTATAATTGGAAAAATCCCTTTTTCGATTACGACTTCATTAGAAAGATGACTGTCTGGACCTGCATCAGCTATCAGAAAAAGTGGTTTTTCTGTAGTTGATTTTATGAACTGGTTTACTGTATCTTGAAATATAGTATTGTCATTTTTACTAGCATTGACTGCATCCCAATAAGGGGTAGCGCTACGTAAGCTGTCACCAGCCACAAAGTAGCAGGTACTATGGGCATAATTTGATCAATTCGTAAGTTCCATCTTTTCTTCTGGAAAAATTCCACTCAGTTTGACCTCTTGAAGCAATGAGTGCCTATATAGGGGTATCGCCAACATTTCCGACAAAACCCCCTTTAAGCAAATTTGATTATTTCTCTTGATTTTTGAGTTTTTAAGTTAATATCTTTTATTAATATGGAAAGTTTCATAACATAGCGACAGTCCTGACAAACTCACGCTAAGCCTGTAACCCTTAATTACCTGTGTTTAAAGACCTTAATTCTTCAATTTCGGGTACATTTCTCGTATCAAAGGAATATTCTCCAAGAAAGTTTATGTGTTCCCATCCAAGAGGAGCAATGTGTTTTAATAAGTCGTCGTTAAAGTTATCTGCAGATTTCAAATAATCGATAGCTTTCTGTAAGTAAGTGGTATTCCATACACTTATGGTGTTAATCAGGATATTCAAAGCACTAGCCCTTTGTAATTGGCTCTGTAATTCGCGTTCTCTGAGTTCTCCACGCTTACCGAAAAATATTGCCCTTGCTAAGGCGTTTACTGCTTCTCCCTTATTTAAACTTCTTTGAATATGCCGTCTTAGGGATTCGTTAGAGATATAATCAAGGATAAAGATTGTTTTTTCAATACGTCCCATTTCTCGAAGGGCGGTTGCCAAAGCGTTTTGTCTTGCATATGAGCCCAACTTTGACATTATAAGAGAGCCGGATACTTTGCCTTCCCGTATGGAATAAGCAAGCCGGAGAATATCATCATAATTTTCCCGAATTATTTTTGTGTTTATAATTACATAC
>DATMXV010000357.1:0-5232 GCA_035561335.1 Desulfitobacteriaceae bacterium | reverse complement strand
AGTAAATACTCGGATAATGGAGATAAAAAAGATGGAATTTCGCTTAACAGCACCGTATAAGCCTGCCGGAGATCAACAGCAAGCGATTGAGGCCCTGGTTGCCGGTATTCAAAACAAACTCGAACATCAAACCCTTCTTGGAGTTACAGGTTCAGGTAAGACTTATACAATGGCAAGTGTTATTGAGCGGGTTAACAAACCAACCCTGATTCTTGCCCATAATAAGACCTTGGCCGCCCAACTCTACAGTGAGTTCAAAGAGTTTTTTCCGGAAAATGCTGTGGAGTACTTTGTGAGTTATTATGATTATTATCAGCCGGAGGCTTATGTTCCTTCCAGTGATACCTATATTGAAAAGGATGCTTCGATCAATGATGAGATTGAAAAATTAAGACACTCGGCGACAGCCTCGTTGTTTGAACGGCGGGATGTGATAGTTGTCGCCAGTGTTTCCTGTATCTATGGCTTGGGTTCGCCTGACGAATATTACAATCTGACTTTGTCCTTACGGCAGGGCCAGATCATAGACCGTAATCAGATCTTGCGCAAACTTGTTTCTATTCAATACGATCGCAATGATATTGCCTTTGTCCGGGGAACTTTTCGGGTTCGGGGAGATATAGTGGAGATTTATCCTGCTTCGGCAAACGAACAGGCTATCCGGGTGGAGATGTTTGGCGATGAAATAGAGAATATTTACGAAATAAATATTTTGACCGGGGAAATCCTGGCCAAACGCCGGCATGTCTCGATTTTCCCCGCTTCCCATTATGTTATTGCTCAGGAAAGAATTAAGTCAGCCGCTGAAAATATCGAGACTGAGTTAAAGGAACAATTGGCTTACCTGCAAAGTCAGAATAAACTTTTGGAAGCCCAACGTTTGGAACAGCGCACCAATTATGATTTGGAAATGTTACGGGAAATGGGTTTTTGTAACGGGATCGAAAATTATTCGCGTCATTTAACATTCAGGGCCCCGGGAGAAACCCCTTATACACTCCTGCATTATTTTCCCAAAGATTTTCTGCTGTTTATCGATGAATCCCATGTAAGCCTGCCCCAGGTGCGGGGTATGTATGAGGGGGACAGGTCCCGGAAAACCACCCTGATTGAATATGGCTTTCGCTTACCGTCAGCCTTGGATAACCGTCCTCTGCGTTTTGATGAGTTTGAAAAGAATGTTCCCCAGAAAGTATACGTTAGTGCTACCCCGGGCCCTTATGAGATTGCCCATTGTCCGGTAATTATTGAGCAGCTTATCCGGCCGACCGGACTTTTGGACCCTGAAGTATTTGTCAGACCGACAAAAGGACAGATTGATGATCTGATTGGCGAAATCAATAAACGTCTGGAGTCCCGGGAGCGGGTTTTGGTTACCACATTAACTAAAAAAATGGCTGAAGATCTGACTGATTATTTGAAAAACCTGTTTATTAAAGTTAAATATCTCCATTCTGATATCAAGACCCTGGAACGCAGTGAAATTCTCAGGGAACTTCGTCTGGGTGAGATTGAGGTAGTTGTCGGGATTAATCTTTTACGTGAAGGACTTGATTTACCGGAAGTTTCTCTGGTTGCCATCCTTGACGCTGATAAAGAAGGTTTTTTACGGGGAGAGCGTTCTTTAATTCAAACAATCGGCAGGGCAGCCCGGAATGCCCATGGCCAGGTTATCATGTATGCAGATAAAATTACGGAATCCATGCAGATAGCTCTCAGGGAAACGAACCGCCGCCGCAAGATCCAGGGCGCTTATAATGAGAAAATGGGTATTATCCCCCAAACGATTCACAAGAAGATAAATGAGGTCCCTGAAGCCACCCTGGTAGCCGAAACCAAGGTATCTTACGGGAAGACTCTGGCCAGGGAAGAGCTAGCTGAACTTCTCAAGAATTTGGAACAGGAAATGCTGCTGGCGGCTAAAGACCTGGATTTCGAAAGAGCTGCCGAAATCAGGGACGCTATCATCGAGCTGAAAGGAGAAGAAAATAAGCTGCGGATACCCCGAGATCGAGGTTCGAAACGCGAGGTTCGAGGTTCGAGTTATAAGACGCGAAGGAGGAAAGTGTAATCGAAGGTTTACAATGGGGACCGGCAAAGTGAGAGTCTTAGACGAAGTTGAGTAAGCTCAGGCTTGAGGCTTAAGCGATAACAGAGTCTGAACTTATGAGGATATAATGTTGATTGTACAATATTCAATACCGTTGGCGATATTTGATTTCGAACTTCGAATCTCGAACATCGAACTTCGATATGGAGGTTAATATGACCCAGGAGTATGTAAAGGTACGGGGCGCCCGTGTTCATAATCTTAAAAATATTGATATAGATATTCCCAGGGATAAACTGGTGGTTATTACCGGTTTATCCGGTTCGGGTAAATCATCATTAGCTTTCGATACAATTTATGCCGAGGGGCAGCGGCGTTATGTCGAATCTTTATCTGCCTATGCCCGCCAGTTTTTAGGGCAAATGGATAAACCCGATGTTGACTATATTGAGGGCTTGTCGCCGGCAATTTCGATTGATCAAAAGACAACCAGCCGGAACCCGCGTTCTACAGTGGGTACAGTCACAGAAGTTTATGACTATTTACGGCTTTTATATGCGCGGATTGGGCATCCTCATTGTCCAAGGTGCGGACGCCGGATCAGTCAACAAACAATCCAGCAGATGGTGGACCAGGTGCTGGCCCTTCCCGAAAGAACACGTATCCAGATTCTGGCGCCCTTAATTAAAGGCAAAAAAGGCGAACACACCAGGATGCTTGAAGAGATACGTAAAAACGGCTATATTCGGGCCAGGATCGATGGAGAAACAAGGGATCTCAGCGAAGAGATATCGTTGGCCAAGACTAAAAAGCACTCCATAGAAGTGGTTGTCGACCGTATTTCCCTGAAAGCTGACAGTGCGGCCCGTTTGGCGGATTCGCTTGAGACGGCCTTGAAACTTGGCGAAGGCAATGTAATTATTGACCAAATTGAGGTAGGGGAGACTCTTTTCAGTGAGAACTTTGCCTGTCCGGATTGCGGGATTGCTGTGGAAGAGATATCTCCCAGGCTTTTTTCTTTCAATAGTCCCTTTGGAGCTTGTCCGGCTTGTACAGGCCTGGGAGCAAATCTCAAAGCAGATATTAATCTGATTATCCCGGACCGCAGTAAATCCTTAGGAGAAGGGGCAATCCTTCCTTGGGCCAGATCGGCCTCAAACTACTATCCCAGGATGTTAAAAGCAGTAGCCGAAAATCTCGAATTTAAAATGAATACTCCTCTGAACCAGCTCTCGGAAGAGCAGTGGCAGGGATTGCTGTATGGAACAAAAACACCGATCCGTTTTTATTACAATAATATTTTTGACCAGCCCAAAATTTATATAGCCCCCTTTGAAGGATTAATTCCTTATCTGGAACGCCGCCACCGGGATTCAACCTCTGATGCGGTCAGAACAGAGATCGAACAATATATGAGTGAATATACCTGCGAAGCATGTAAAGGGCGGCGTTTAAAACCTGAGGCCCTGGCAGTTACTGTCGGCGATTTAGCGATTGACAGTGTAACAAACCTGTCAATTACTGAAGCCCTGGAATTTTTGCGAAGCCTTGATTTGACAGAAAAAGAACAAATAATCGGGCAGCAGGTTCTTAAGGAAATCCGCGAGCGGTTAGGATTTTTGGTTAATGTCGGCTTGGATTATCTGACTTTAGGCAGGGCTGCCGGGACACTCTCCGGCGGGGAAGCTCAGCGTATCCGCCTCGCAACTCAAATCGGCTCCAGCCTGATGGGAGTTTTGTATGTTCTCGATGAACCAAGTATTGGCTTGCATCAAAGGGATAATGCCCGGCTGCTTTCTACCCTGCGCCGTTTACGGGACCTTGGCAATACTTTGCTGGTTGTCGAGCATGATGAAGATACAATGCTTGCTGCTGATCAGATAATTGATATTGGCCCGGGAGCAGGCATACACGGTGGAGAGGTTGTCGCCCAGGGGACCCTGAAGGAGATCAAAAGTAATCCTGAATCTTTGACCGGCCAATATTTAAGCGGGAAAAAGCAAATACCTGTCCCCAAGTCGAGGAGGTTACCAAATAGCAAATGGTTAGAGGTCCTGGGGGCAGGGGAAAACAACCTCAAGAATCTTGATGTCCGGATTCCGCTGGGGCTGTTTACATGTGTAACCGGTGTGTCCGGTTCCGGTAAAAGTACTTTGGTTAATGAGATTATCTATAAAGGTTTGGCCTCCCGTCTGTATAGAGGCAGGCTTCGGCCCGGTATTCACCGGGAAATAACAGGTTTGGAATACCTGGAGAAAGTTATCGATATTGACCAATCACCAATCGGAAGGACTCCCCGTTCGAATCCCGCTACTTATACAGGAGTTTTTGATTTTATCAGGGAACTTTTTTCCCAAACAAGTGAAGCAAAAATCCGGGGGTATAAGGCCGGGCGTTTCAGCTTTAATGTTAAAGGCGGCCGCTGTGAAGCCTGCCGTGGGGATGGGATCATTAAGATCGAGATGCACTTTTTGCCGGATGTCTATGTTCCCTGCGAAGTCTGCCGGGGACAACGTTATAACCGTGAAACCCTGGAAGTTCATTATAAGGGTAAACATATTGCCAATATTCTGGATATGACAGTTGACGAAGCTGCAGATTTTTTCAGGGCAATCCCCAGAATAGCCCGCAAGATCCTGACATTGCAGGATGTAGGCTTAGGCTATATCCATTTAGGCCAACCGGCAACAACCCTTTCCGGTGGCGAGGCCCAACGTATTAAACTGGCAACAGAATTAAGCCGCCGCAGTACCGGCAAGACAATCTATATTCTTGATGAACCGACAACAGGTCTGCACATGGCCGATATTGACCGTTTATTAAAGGTCCTCCACACATTAGTGGATGCCGGCAACACGGTCCTGGTAATTGAGCATAATCTGGATGTAATCAAAACAGCTGATTATTTGATTGATCTTGGTCCCGAAGGCGGCAATCGCGGCGGGGAAGTAATTGTAACCGGTACCCCCGAAGAGGTTGCAGCCTGCAGCCAATCATATACCGGACAATTTTTAAAGAAACACCTGAATTTAATGCATAATGCACAATTCATAATCAAGAACGGAAAAAAGAATGCATGATGCATAAATACTGGATTGAATAATTTAACAGGTGAAAAATGTTAGCGAAAACTCTAAATCATTTTTTCATAATCCTTGAAACAATAAGTGTAAAGCTAAAAG
>DATMXV010000356.1:0-4115 GCA_035561335.1 Desulfitobacteriaceae bacterium | reverse complement strand
ATAATATAGAATTCGGCTTGGATACTTACAGGTACAGGGATTACAACTATTTCCCTAAAAATGCCTTGATGTTTAAAAGTTTTAACAGAAGAATGGACAGACTTTATCAAAGAATTACGGCCGAACAAGGGAAGGTTGATCTGATTCATGCCCATTCCTGTTTCTGGGCAGGGATTGCCGCTAATTATCTCAGTAAGAAATACGATTTGCCTTTAGTATTAACGGAGCATAGTTCCCTGGAACACAGCAGGTATATCAGAAATAGTTATAAAAAGATTATTTTTGAAACATATAATCAATGTGCTGAATTAATTGCCGTAGGGAATGGACTTAAAAAAGAACTGGCAAATTATACGGAAAAACCGGTAAGTATTATTCATAATATTGTTGACCTGGAATTGTTTAGGCCTGATAGCCTTGCAACCCAGGAACCTTACCGGGAATTCACCTTTTTTACCTTGGCCTATCTGGAAAAGGGTAAAGGGATGGAAATGTTAATTGAGGCCTTTGCTCAAACCTTCAGGGGACAGGAATGCAGATTGATAATCGGGGGGGATGGTTCACTCAAAGAACAGTTGGCAGAACTTGTCCGCAAGCAGGAAATAGAAAAACAGGTAAAGTTTTTAGGAGCATTGGAGCGGCCGGAAGTAGCGAGGGAAATGCATAAATGTTCGGCGTTTGTTTTGGCATCAGAGTATGAAACCTTTGGGGTCGTCTATATTGAAGCAACTGCCTGCGGAAAACCAATAATCGCGACCAGGAACGGTGGAGCGGAAGATATTGTAACTGAAACAAATGGGATTCTGATTGATAAGCAAAACCCGGGGATGTTGTGTGAGGCTTTAAAAGAAATAAAGCAGAATATTAATCATTATGATGAAGCTGCCATCCGCAGGGAATGTGCGGCTAAATATTCCGCAAATGTGTTTGTGGCAAAGATCAAAAAAGTGTACAGGAATTTGTTGCCGGAGGAAATAACAGACTAAGCATTACCCGATGGGTTATATGCTCTGAACTCCGGGAGAAACAAGGGCGCGTTCACCATCGTTTGAAGGAGGTTATTTTCAGTGTTGGAGAATCAAGAGATTCAAAATATTATCCCTCATCGTTATCCCTTTATCCTGGTTGACCGGATTATTGAGATGGCAGAAGGAAAACGGGCCGTGGGAATTAAGAATGTTTCGGCAAATGAACCATTCTTTCAGGGACATTTCCCCGGTTTTCCGATTATGCCCGGGGTTTTAATTATGGAAGCATTGGCCCAGGTGGGAGCGGTCTTAATATTAAGTAAAGAAGAATACAAGGGACATTTAGCTTTCTATGCCGGTTTGGATGAAGTCCGTTTTAAACGTCAGGTGATACCGGGAGATGTACTGCGCTTAGAAACAGAACTGCTTAAAATGAAGGGTACTATTGGTGTAGCCTGGGGAGAGGCTTATGTCGGAGAGGAATTAGCAGCCAAAGGAAAAATTATGTTTGCGATCGGGCCCAAAAACTCCTGATCGGATAGTCATGGTTATTAATTACAGAGAATAATATTTTTTAAATTCACAGATTAAGTTTCTTACTGATAATACCCAACTAAGACAACTCACCAAACAGGCGCCCTGATCATAGGGTGTTGTAAGGTGGTGAATATTATGGGTTGGTTAGCAGTTTGGCTTTGTCTTGGCTTCTTGATCTGGATATTAGCCGGGTACTGGGAGTGGTCTGTACCCCTGAATTGGCAAGTGCGCCTGGCTTCTTTAGCAAAAAAAAATCACTCTTGTGACCTGACTTATGAATGTTCCTGGCAGGTTAATCCTGAAAATCCTCTGGCAGAATGGTATATTTGGTGTTTTTACAGGCTTATTCCCCAAATAGGCGGTAAAACCAAGATAAATTGCTACATAGATCCGGGCGCCGGTCTGAGTGCTTTATTTGATATTGATACCTATTTATCTTGTCTGCAAAGGCGTTTTCCTGACATCGAGATAAAACTTAAATCAGAAAACCCTGCATAGTTGAAGGGTGGATTTAGTTAATGAATTTTTTTCTGACCTATGTGGAGGAAAGAGGATTCAGGTTTTCTCCGTTTCCGGAAATGGACAAGTCTTTTTTTAAAAAGGAAACGGAATATTTAACTGCCGGGGTCCCTTTGGCTTTGCTGGAAACCATGGTTTTAAAGAATATGTCTAAACCGGACCTAAAGGAAAAGTTGAACAAGCAGCTAAAGTACCAGGATAATTATTCAGGCTGCGCTAGTTGTGAATGGCAGAGAGCCGGAAACATGACAGACTGGGAGAATTCCGGAGCAGGATTCAAGAAAAGAATAAGGGAATTTGATTCAATTATTCGTGGTCATCTGGTAACTGAAGGCGAGCTCGGCAGACTGGCAGCGCAAAGCGGAACTGATCTGGAAAATATCGGACGCATGGTACACCGGAGGGTTTTGCAGGGATGGGGCGAATGGATCCCGGCAGTGCGTCCGGAAGGCAAAAGCTGGCGGTGCCAGCGTTGCGGGGAAACGGATTTGGAGGAATGGCCGGGAGTATGGGGGATAACAGCAACCTGCCGCAGTTGTTCAAGTTTGGGAGTATGCAGTTCACAACAGGTATTGTACAGGGATAAACTGTCCCTGGAAAAGAGTACTGGACCTGTACATTTTGACCTTCAGCCCAGTCTGACCTTGGCCCAGAAGCGGGCAAGCGCTCAGGTACTGGAGTTTGTCCGACACAGTCACTTAAAAGAGGCCTTGCTTTGGGCGGCCTGCGGGGCCGGGAAAACGGAGGTATGTTTTCCTTCTGCGGCCTGGGCTTTGGCGGAAGGGATGTCAGTACTTTTCGCCGCGCCGCGCCAGGACGTGATTAATGATGTGGCCCCCCGTCTCCAGAGAAATTTTCCAGGGCTCCAATTTCAGGTCCTTTCGGGTAAGACCCCGGTCAAATATCAGAAAGGAAATCTGGTTTTGGCTACAACCCATCAAATCCTGCGTTTTTATCAAGCTTTTGACTTGGTTTTTTTAGATGAGATGGATGCTTTTCCTTATGAAGGAAGCAGGATGTTGCAGTGGGGATTGAAACAGGCCTTGGCGGCAGGGGGTAAAATCCTTTATCTGACCGCTACTCCTTCTAAAGCACTCCTAAGAAGAAATAATCAAGAAGGCAAGAATCTGATACGGTTGCCGGCACGCCATCACAGATACCCTGTACCGGTTCCGGAATGGTTAAAATTTCATTATTTGCCGGAAAAGCCGGGTTTAAACAAAATGGAAGCCCACCTGCAAAATATGGTTTCCCGGGGAGTAACCATAATTTTTGTTCCTAAAATATCCTGGGTTTTACCTCTGGTTCAGTACCTGAGAATAAAGTATCCCGAATGGGGAATTGAGGGAAGTTATAGTGCTGATCCGGCAAGGAAGCAAAAAATCGAGGGTTTGGGGCAGGGTAGTTACCGGTTGTTTATTTGCACGTCCATTCTGGAAAGAGGTGTAACCATACCCAATGCCCAGGTTGTTGTTCTGGCCGCTGATCATCAGGTTTTTGACGGACGGGCTTTGGTTCAAATGGCCGGCCGGGCCGGCCGGACAAAAGAATATCCTGTTGGTCAAGTTTTATTTGTTTCTAAAAGAAAAGTACCGGCTGTGACAGAGGCAATAAACTGGATAAGGGAACAGAATTTTTATGCTGCTTCCTTGGGTTTGATAGATTAATGCATAATGCACAATTTCATTATTCAGTAATGAGTGAATCACAGTATATATCAGTATCCGAAGTTCGAAGAACGAGGGACGTGTTCAAAACATTAAGGATGATTCTAATGTAACAATCCATATTCAGTCATTTAACTACTATAATCCAGTACCAGAATATGAGTAAATATTATATGGTTGTTTATTAAGTAAACATATGACTTCATGAAATGAAATCAAAGATTAATTATGCATTAAGCATTATGAATTATGAATTGATATCAGGGGGAAAAGGAGGCGTGCCTATGGAAACTTTGCGGTCCCGAATTAAAGAAGGACTGCGTTCTGTCTGGTTTGAAGATGAACCTGAATGTTGTGTCTGTGGAGGAAATACCGGACCGGTTTGCCTAAATTGTGAGAATATCTATTTTCAGCCGGAATTAGG
>DATMXV010000355.1:0-8698 GCA_035561335.1 Desulfitobacteriaceae bacterium | reverse complement strand
GAAATATACTGGTAACTTTAGATCAGGCTTTCAGGTTTTTTTCATTTTAACTTAATAAAATCTTAAAACCTTAATCATATCTTCTGATGATTTCTCTGATAGATTAAATGAAGAAATTATTCCCATTAGTTTATGATATGAAAGCAATTTTCGAGGAAAAAGAGGCGATTTAAGCGGATGAAATTAAACGGTATGAAATTAAGCAATCTGAAAATGAAAAAAAAATTCATTATCCTGGGGGCTTTGGGCGTAATAGTTTTAGCCGGCGGGGTCTGGGCCTATAAACATTTCACCCCTAAAACAACCACGACAACAAATACTACTGCCCAAGCTAAATTGGCCGATATCCAAAAAGTCATTACAGCTACCGGTACAGCCAGTTTTCTTGATCCGGTCCCTATTTACTTTCAGGCGGACGGAAAAATAATTACCCTGAATGTTAAAGCCGGCGATCAGGTTAAAAAAGGTCAGGTTTTGGCTCAATTGAGTACGACTAATCTCGAACAAACAGTGGAGCAAAAACAGGTTGCCCTCCTGCAGGCCCAGGCAAATTTGGAAAAGATTTATGATGAGTACAGCGACCTGACCATGAAACAGGCCCAGGTCCAGTTGGAAAAAGCCAAGGTTGCATTAACCGCTGCCCAGCAAGATGCTGACCCTGCTTATCTGGCCAATCAGGTTTATCTGGCCGAGCAAAAGGTTTTAAACTGCAGTAATACCTTGGCAAAAGCCGAGTTGAGTGATAACGATTCCAGTATTCAATCGGCTCAGGCGGCACTAAGTCAGGCCCAGTCCGACTTGATTTCAGCCCAAAACCTCCAAAACGGCGGGGCGGCGCAAGCCCTTCTGGCTGCCCAGACAGATGTAGACGATACCCAGAATACTGTCGACGAGCAAGTCAGGGGGCCGAAGTCTTCTGATCTTAAGGTGGCGCAGGCTAATATCGATCAGGCCCAGGCCGCCCTGGATGCCGCTAATAAAGAACTTTCAGAAGCTACCTTAGTTGCCCCCATCGATGGCTTAATTACGGAAGTCTCAGCCAAAGAAAACCAAAATGTCACCACCGAATCTGCAATCATGACTATAGCTGCCGGTCAGGACAGTCTGCAGATCGACACTTCCGTGGACCAGGCCGATATAAGCCAGGTAAAAGTAGGACAAAAAACCGATATTACCTTGGATTCAACACCGGATGAACATATCAGCGGTACAGTCAGTCAGATTGCCCCAGTCGGAAAAACAACCAGTAATGTTACAACTTTTGATGTCACCATCCTGCTGGACAGCCCCAGTTCCCTGCTCTATGCCAGTATGAGTACCAATGTCAGTATAATTCTGGAAGAAGCCAAGGGAGTTTTGACTGTTCCTTCCGAAGCAGTTCAAACCAGGAGAGACAGCAAGGGGGTTCTGATTCCCGGATCCGGAGCAAATGCCGCCCCTCAATTTGTCACTGTGGAAACCGGTCTTGATGACGGGACAAATATCGAAATCAAAAGCGGTCTGAGTGAGGGACAGGAGGTAATTATTTCTACCGGCACTGCAACCTCATCCTCCGGCAACAGCAACAACAATAGCAACAGAAATGGTATGCAAGGAATGGGAGCCCTGACCGGCGGCGGCGGTGGAGGACCTTCCGGCGGCGGAGGACCTCCCGGAAATTAGATATAATAAAAACAGCCTGTCAGGAGGGATAATTTGTTAAAACTTAAAGAGATCAGCAAGATCTATGAGGTAGGAGACCAAAAAGTTTACGCCTTGCGCCAGGTTAATCTGGAGGTCAGCGAAGGAGAGTTCGTTACTATCATGGGACCGTCAGGTTCGGGAAAATCAACAATGATGAATATCTTGGGCTGTCTGGATAAACCCACTGAAGGAGAATATCTGCTCGACGGTATTGAAGTCTCCACTATGACCTCTAACGAATTGGCTGTTTTACGTAATCAAAAAATCGGTTTTGTCTTTCAGGGTTTTAATCTGCTACCCCGGACAACCGCTTTGGAAAATGTGGAACTGCCTCTGCTTTATGCCGGAGTCAAAAGTAAAGAACGGCGGCGCCGGGCTTTGGCAGCTTTAGATTCAGTAGGCTTAAGCTCCAGAGTCAATCACCGGCCCAAGGAGCTTTCGGGGGGACAGCAGCAAAGGGTGGCCATTGCCCGGGCTTTGGTTAACAATCCCAAGATAATTCTGGCTGACGAACCAACCGGCAATCTGGACAGTAAGACAACTGAGGAAATCATGGCTATTTTTCAGTCCCTGAGTGCAACGGGAGGCACCATTCTCCTGGTAACCCATGAACCGGAAATCGCTCTCTACAGCCAGCGCATCGTCCGTTTCCTGGATGGCCGGATTTCCGGTGACGAGCAGGTTGCCTCTCCGCATATAGCCCGGGCTCACGTTGTGGATGAGAAAGGAGTAGCTTCATGAATCTTTGGGAATCAGTCCGGGTTTCCCTGCGCGCCCTGCGGGCCAATAAAATGCGTTCTATTCTAACCATGCTGGGCATCATTATCGGGGTAGGAGCAGTGGTGGCAATGGTGGGGATCGGCAATGGGGCTTCGGCTTCGGTCACTTCCCAAATAAAGGGCTTGGGATCCAATCTGTTGGTTGTTACTCCGGGACAATCAAATACCGGAGGGGTCAGGGGCGGAGCAGGCAGCGCCAGTACCCTGGCTATGAGTGATGTTGATAAAATTGAAACATTATCATCTGTAAAGGCGGTTGCCCCGGCGGTAAATACACAAGTACAGGTGGTCTATAGTTCCGGCAATACCTCCACCAGCGTTATTGGAACAACTGTCGAATATGCTCAAATCCGCAATATCAGTCTGGAACAAGGACGTTTTCTGACTCAGGCCGATATTGACAGTTCAGTTCGGGTCGCAGTCCTGGGACCATCTGTAGTGGAAGATTTACTGGGAAGCAATCAGGCGGATGTTCTGGGTAAAGTGATCAAACTCAATAATGTGCCTTTCCAAGTTGTGGGAGTTACTGCCAGCCAGGGTTCCTCCGGCATGACCAATAATGATGACATAATCTATGTCCCGATCAACACAGCCCAAGGCAGGCTGATCGGGAAAAAAAATCTCAATCAGATTTACATTGAAGCAACATCAGCGGACTTAATGGAGACTGCGCAGGCCCAGGTTACTACGGCCTTGCAGCGCGCTCATCAGATAAGTACCGGTCAGGAAAACGATTTTACGGTAACAAATCAGGCTGATATCTTGGAAACAATGGAGGATGTATCTCAGACAATGACCCTTCTCCTTGGGGGAATTGCCGGCATTTCCCTTTTGGTTGGCGGAATTGGTATTATGAATATCATGCTGGTTTCCGTAACCGAACGGACCCGGGAGATCGGGATCCGCAAAGCAATCGGAGCTAAGGGAAGAGAGATCCTCCAACAGTTTATGATCGAAGCCGTTATCTTAAGCGTCCTGGGCGGAAGTATCGGGATAGCTTTAGGGGCAGGCGGATCCAGAATTGCCGGATCACTCTTCAGTATGAGCACCAGTATTTCCGGTACTTCAATTGTTCTGGCCTTCGGCTTTTCGGCTGCAATAGGAATAATCTTCGGGGTCTTCCCTGCCCGGAAAGCAGCCTTGATGAATCCAATTGATGCTTTAAGATATGAATAACCTAAACCAATATTAACCGGAGGTGGAGTAATGCGTGTGTCCAAAAAACAAAAAATTTCTATCCTGTTGCTTGTAATCCTGGCTTTTCAGTTGCTCGTTCCCGGAATTGCTTCGGCAGATACTGATTATTATATGGAGCCTGTCTCAGACTCTGATTATAACTTTATTGTCGGAGACACCGGTACAATCCATATGCGAATTTACGGTGATACTGATGATGATGACGACGAACAGCCCTTTGATGGAACAATTAGTTCTGTGTCAATATATGATCCAAATGGAGATAAAATCAGTTGTTCCTTCTCAGGAGGAAGCAATTTGACAGTCTCTAATGTACTTTTCGACACTACAGGAACCTATGAATTATATGTAAAAATAATGTACAAAGCTCATACAAATTCAGCTACCTATACCACCGATACATTAGGATATGAAATCAATGTTTTGGATGCTGAAGTAACAACCAGCGGAACATTGATTATCAATGACAGTAATCCCACTCATATGATAACTGCCACTCTGAAAGACTCCACAGGAAAAATCCTGTCCTACAAAGAATTAACGGTTGACGGTTCGGAAGTCGGGGTCACAAATTCTTTAAAGCTGACAACTGATTCTGACGGCCAAATTAAGTATTCCATGGCTCAAATGACCCCAATAGCACTAGGTAACATTAAATACCTGAATGGGGATAGCATTGTTGGTTTGCAAGCCGTCCAGGCTGCTTATACGGCCGGGAGCCGTCTTGGCGAGTCGGTTTCCGGCAATACCTCCCTCTCGGTAAAGGTGTCCCAAGAAGGCTGGAAAACGGCTGCCAATGTTATCTTAACCAGGGATGATGTTTTGGTTGATGCCCTGACTGCTGTCCCCTTATCCAAAAAATTAGATGCTCCGATCCTGATGACCTCCCCAACCACTCTGGATAATACCGTCTTGCAGGAAATCAAGCGTTTAGGAACAGTAAATATTTATCTGGCCGGTGGACCTTCAGCTCTTTCAACCGAACTTGAACAAAGTTTACGGAACGAATACTATACTGTTATCCGATTATCCGGCAGTGACCGTTACGAAACAGCAGCGAAAATTGCCAACATTGTTGGTTGCAAAGGGACGGCATATCTGGCTTCCGGTTACGGGGAACCCGATGCCCTGGCAGTTGCCGCATTTGCGGCTGAACAAGGAAATCCGATTCTCCTGACAGAACGCTCTGTGCTGCCTGCTGTAACCCTTACGGAATTGCAGACTTTAACCCCGGAAAATGTTAATATCCTGGGAGGTATCGGAGTTGTCAGTACTGAGATTGAAAATCTCCTGCAGACGCAATACGCAGTAGAAAGATGGGGCGGAGCAGACCGTTACGGAACAGAACAGATTATTTTTCAACACCTCTTTACCGG
This sequence comes from Desulfitobacteriaceae bacterium, assembly GCA_035561335.1. Taxonomy (GTDB): domain Bacteria; phylum Bacillota; class Desulfitobacteriia; order Desulfitobacteriales; family Desulfitobacteriaceae; genus UBA2264. The sequence continues at coordinate 3,663 of DATMXV010000355.1, read as the reverse complement.
GCAGTCCCCTTTGTATTTTGCCTCGGCCTTGGTTAAATCTGAGGATCTTAATAACGGAACCCCTTATGGCGACGCCCTTTTGACAGCCGCCCTGGCCGCAAAAAAAGGAGGATTCATGGTAACGGTTCCGCCGGATAATCTGCCTTCAGCCATAAATACCTTCCTGCTTTTTAATAAAGGCTATATTTCAAGCGCCACCATAGTTGGGAATAAAAATGCGATCTCAGCCAATCTGGAAAAAGAACTGCAAGCCCTGCTTGAACATTAAGTTTAAAATATCCGGCGAATTTTGCATGTTAATGACTAAATATTAGTATTAAATTAAAGAGAAGTTCGTTATCAGTGAACTTCTCTTTAATTTAGCTATCATTTACTACTACTATTATCCATACATGAGCTGTGGAATACCGGCGTTTTCTAGTTAAATCAAGAATTAACGCCGAGAAGAAAAACTACTCAAAACAGTCAGAACACTAATTTAAAGTAGCCTGCAGAATTGATGTTACAACTTTTTCCACTTCAGATTCCGGTAAGTCCGGCGATTCAATCCTAAAATTCAATCCTTTCTCCGGTAATGAAAATAGGGCAGCCGTAAATTGCGAATTATACGTTTTCCGCAGTTTAACCGTAACATTTTCAATTTGTTTTGTATCACAATCAGTTTCTGGAATTACATCTTCTGTATAAGGTTTTTCTCCCATAACTGCCGCAATAGAAAATACATTAGGTTGATCTCCTTTTATCTCCGTTATTCTCAAAAAGGAATTGCCTTTTCTGTAGTCAAGCGAAAATTTCTCTGTCTCTTCACTTCCTTCAATAAATGTCCAAGACGTCACTGTGTCAAGTGTATATCCCTGAGGAATAACGAGATCATCGGGCTGAAGAGTCTTAAAGTTTAAGCCCTCGGAAGCATTTTGGCCCTCTTTAAAAATTCTGATGTCTGCAGGCGGGGTATTCACCGGAACTACTATACCTTCACAAATTTTCTTCAACTCATCGGGCGAAACGCCTCTATCAGGCACTACAGGCACGTTATTTACAGTATACTCCACATCATTCTTTGTAAATTGGATTATTGCATAACCATCTTTATCAAAAGTTAGAAGAGTCGCTGGAAGATCACCGATTTGAATTTGACTTTTTGTCAATTGCGCAGAATCAGAGAGAGGAATCTCGTTAGGTCTTGCTTCCCGTATCGTGAAGGCCACATTTCCATATGTATTTTCATATATAGCTAAATAGGAATTTGAAGTATAGCCTAGAGAATCGGATTGTAGAGAGCTGATTCGCGAATCCCTAAGCTCATACCCCGCCGTATAACTTGGATGTAAAGGCGTAAATGACAAATATTTCTGATAATCAAAACTGGTTTCCGTTTCAGAGGTTTGCCTTTCCGCGGCCGCTTGTTTCTCCTTATTAATTTCTGATAGGCTCTGGCTGTTTGAGGTTATGTTCATAAACCCTAACAAACCTAAAAAGATAAATATCGCGGCTGGAAGCCAAGTCCACTTTGCTGCAGGTTTTTTGAAAAACTTGATCATTTCAATCCTCCTCTTAATATTATTATTTCTTTTATCACAAAAGAAACCCGTTGTTCCCGGAAGTAAGGACGATTGAGAAATAGTGACCAAATTAATGACGGATAAGCCGTAGCTTCGGTATTCCTCCGGCGATAATAAACTTAATGTAGAAGCATCACAGGCTAACTCGCAATCTTCACGCATTTTCGCTAAAGAGTACCAAATCACCGGATTAAACCAATGGCCGATATTGGCAATAACCGCCAACCAATTAATAAGAATATCTTTCCTTTTATAATGAGATAATTCATGAAAGAAAATATTTTTTAAGTCATCTTCGCTAAGCTGATTGACCAGGCGGTCAGGCAGCAAAAGCCGTGGCTTAAATACTCCGAAAAGGCAAGGTATATCTATGTGTTTTGTGATTATTATCGGAAGGCTTTTTCTAAGGCCGATTCTGCCGGCACATTCTCTCATTAGTTTGGACATTTCTTTGTTTGTTACAGAAAATTCTCGTTTTATATTTAGATATAATTTAAGGTTTGCAGCAATCGTATAAATAGTAATAATTATAACCCCGGCTAACCAAACAATTGCCAATATCCAGATATAAAAGGAAAAATTGTGGATAAGTGTATCTGTTTTGCCGGTACTTGAAAACTTATTAGCATTTAGCGTCTCATTTGCAGAGTTATCTTTAGCCGTCTCTTCGCTATTATCAAAGTAGTTGGCTGGAAAAATACTCTCTCTTCCTAAATCAATATTTGGTTGAATTGCCTCAGACATTTCTGTGGCTTCGTTTGGGAAGAGATTATATATACTCCAAGGACTTTGAATGTCATATGGCGTCAGCAAGCGAATGATAAGCAGCATCCAGATTGCATAATGCCACTTGGCCTCCAGTTTATTTCGCAGGGCATATTTAACCAGCATGATTAATACCGCTAAAATACTGGCCATTATGGAAGATTTGATAACCCATACGAAGACGTACCCTAACTCCATTAAAACACCTCCCGTCCGGATTATTTATCTTCCAAAAGTTTCTTTAGTTCTTCTATTTCTTCTGCAGAAAGCTCTTGATTTTCTATAAAGTTTTTAACGAGAAGATTAAGAGAACCGTTATAAACCCTACCCAAAAATGACCGTGCCTCCTCTTTCGCACACCTGTTCTCTGAAACTAAAGGATAGTATAAATATCCCCGGCTCCCAACTTCATAAGTTAAAGCGTTTTTATTTACTAATCTGCTAAGTAACGTTTTTATTGTTTTTGGTTTCCAGTCAGTTGTTTCCTTAAGTTCCTTAATAACATCACTGGCACTAAGAGGAGACTTCTTCCATAGGACTTTCATCACAAGCCATTCTGAATCGGATATCTGCGGCAATTTTTGCATTTCATCACCCGCCTACATATGTAATCTTATAGAAACAGCTTACAACTGTAGTCGGATATTGTCAAGCCTCTTTTTCAAAATTTCCCAGTAAATTATAAGCTCCCTAATTCAAGTATAAAAGAAAATACCCACTGAGAATCAGCAGGAATTCTAAAATGGATCAGGAGTACCCGAAATAATCAAAATATCTTTTCGCTATATCGTTTTACTCTTTTTCTCTTATGGGCTGGTAAATATCCAATTCACAGTAATTGTCGTTTGACAACCCGGTATCTATATACTCAAATCGGAAAGTATCCGCAGATTTATAACCGGAATTGGTGATCCATTTACGATACAAGTGGACTAAGAGACGGGCAACTTGTCTGCCTTTGATTTCTTCGGGCCGGAAAAACCCGACAAACCGAAATACCACATACTTATGAGCAGGTATACAAATACCGGTCATTCCTTCTGGTATATGAGCCAAATCAGGAACCTGTAATGAGGGTACGTAGTAGATGTAACCGTCATTGTAACCGCTCCAGTTTGTATAACCAAAATAAATTTCCGGATTCAGCGGGTTAATAATTTTATCGCGATGATTATGAAAGAAAACCCTCCCATAGTTGTTGGCAATATTTTCTCCGGACCTTCTTAAGATTTTATATTTATTCCCTACGATAAAGAATTTTTGTTTAAAAACATAAAACGGCTGATAGATAACAGAATTATCAACAGAAAAAACGTTATCCAGATTAATTTTTTCT
>DATMXV010000354.1:0-11050 GCA_035561335.1 Desulfitobacteriaceae bacterium | reverse complement strand
GTTCATTCCAAGATCCCTTTTATTTGAGTGATTATTTAGAGAAGAAAAAATTCAGGCTCTGCCCCTGGCAGGAATTTTTAAACGCTTTTTGATCTCTACCAGAATCTGACTGGCATTGAATATCGAGGAATACGCTCCGCTGAATACCCCAATCAGCATGGCCAAGGAAAATATTTTCGTAGATTCGCCGCCTAAAATAAAGACAGCCAGCAAAGCAATCAGGACTGTGACAACAGTACAAATCGAGCGGCGCATAGTCTGCCAGACAGATTTGTCAACCATATCCTCATAGCTGTCCCCGCGTTTCATCCGGGCTTCATTCTCCCGGACCCGATCGAAGATAACCACTGTATCATTAATTGAATAACCAAAAATTGTTAAAATTGCTGCAATGAACGAAGAGTCAATCTGCCATTGAAAAAGAGAGAATATTCCCACAGTAAACAAAACGTCGTGAAGCAAGGCCATTATTCCTGATATGGCGTAAACGAATTGAAAACGTATGCTAATATAGGCAATCATCAAACCACAGGCTATTAGTAAAGCCCAAAAAGCATTCTGAGTCAGTTCTTTTCCTATGGCAGCCCCAACTTTATCCTCCTTAAGTGTACTCTTATCAAAATCACCAAATTGTTGTTGAAGCGCGGCAATTAAATTATTTCTCTGATCTTCTTCCAGGGTGATTGTCCGGATCAGGGCTGTAGCATCACCATTAGATAATTGTACTGATCCTTCCAGGCCCACCGATTTTAGGGTATCGGAAACCGCAGTCTGGGTAACAGCCTTGTTAAAAGTAACTTCAAGCATCGTTCCGCCTGTAAAGTCAATGCCCGGATTAAGTCCCTGCCAGAAAAGTGAAATAATCCCCGGGATAAGAAAAAGCAGGGAAAGAGCAAACCACCAATACCTTTTCTTGACAATGTTAAAATATAGAGGATGCATCTTCTGCACTTGTTCATAAGAAGCAATCCCGGCATTGGGAGTATTTGAAGAACCATTTCCCGTATTCTTGCCTTTGGCAGCCATTATGCCTCCCTCCTAACGCCATACCAGAATGTATTCATTTTGGGACTGATCCCAACAAGCAAACGTAAAACAAATCTTGTAAAGGTAATTGCGGTAAACAGGCTGGCCAAAATACCAATACCCAGAGTAATGGCAAATCCTCTGACCGAACCAGTCGTCAGGAAGTATAAAGTAGCAGCTGCAATCAAGGTGGTGACGTGGGCGTCAATAACAGTAATGAATGCCCTGCTGAACCCCGATTCTACGGCAGCACGCAGTGACTTGCCAAAGCGCAGTTCCTCTTTAACACGTTCATAAATAATGATATTAAAATCAACCGCCATCCCGATTGAGAGGATAAAACCGGCAATACCCGGCAGGGTTAGAACAGCGCCGAATAATTTTAATACCCACAGGACGATAAGGACATAGGCGATAAGGGAGAAATCGGCTACAAACCCGGGAAGCCTGTAAAAAGCCAGCATAAAAAGAAATATGAAGACAATTCCAAAGATTCCGGCCTTGATGCTTTTTTGCAGGGAATCTACTCCCAGAGAAGCTCCTACCTGGCGCTTCTCAGCAATAGACATACTAACCGGTAAAGAACCTGAACGCATCAGCACAGCATCATTAGCGGCATCATCCAAGGTTTGATAACCATCAATATAAGCCTCCCCATTGGGAATTACCGTTTGCACCTGGGGATTTGTTAAAAGTTTATCATCTAAATAGATACCGATTCTCTGATTAAGATATTTACTGGTAATTTCGGCGAACTTCTTGGCCCCATCGGAAGAGAAGGTTAAATTCACGACAAATTCTTGTCCGCCTGGTTTCGTTCCTGCCTTGGCATCTTTAAGCTGGTCACCCTCTAAAACTACATTTCCCTGAGGATCCCTGAAAGTCAGCTTGGCAGTAGTCTTGATAACCTCCACTGCTTTATCCGGGTCCTGAATCCCGGCAATATCAGCAATAACCCTTTTCTTATCATAATCAGCCTGAACTATCGGCTCAGAAATCCCCAACTCGTTAATGCGTTTTTCGATTATAGCTTTAGCTTTATCTATATCATCACTGGTAATTGCTTTTCCATCCTTGCCAGGCTCCGCCTGCAATACCAGATGGACTCCGCCCCGCAGGTCAAGCCCCAAAGGAATACCCTTTTCCGGATCTGTCAGGGGTTGAACAGAAAATACAACGGCTGCAGTAACCAGCAGTATAAGGACAGCCAATTTGACGATATTTACTCTTCTCATCATTTTCCTCCGTTATTAGTGATCGGACCAGTCAATTCTGATAAGAATTTATTGTTCACTGTTATTTAGCGGGGTTTCTTCATTTTGGGCTGAGGCGTCAGTTTTTTCCGGTATGGCTTTATCATTACTCTTTTTGTTCGTGTCTGCAGTTATATCACGATTTTGGACACTGATTATCCCGGATTTATCCACTTCAACCTCCACTTTATCGGCAATTTGCATAAGCACGGACGTATCCTTAACTTTAGTAATCTTACCGTATAGCCCACCGCTGGTTATGACCTTGTCCCTCACTCTAAGGCTGTTAATCATGGCCTGCCGTTGTTTTTGCTGCTTTTGCTGAGGCCTGATCATCAAAAAATACATTGTCCCGAAAATAATCACGCAATAGCCGATCAAAGTAAGTGTAGAGTTACTCATTGTTTAAAATCCTCCTTTAAATAAAACAGTCAAAATATAACCAATAACTATTAGCTATTCAGCATCTGTTTGAGAAATCCTGCTAAAAAATAAATTATTAAGGAAAATAAATTTGTTAAACAATTTCTATTATGCCTAAAACAAAAAACTTAATAACTATAATTTAATAGCCGTAATCAGCAAAAAACCTCCGGCGGTATTCCGGCAAACGCTCTTCCTTGACGGCCTCACGGATCTCCCGCATTATTGTTTGTAAAAAGCAGAGGTTATGGATACTCATCAGTCGCAAACCCAGAATCTCGTCAGCCTTAAGCAAATGACGGATATAGGCCCGGGAATAATGACGGCAGGCATAACAGGTACAAGTCGGGTCCAGGGGCGAAAAATTACGGGCTGAATCAGCATTGCGGACGACAACTTTGCCGTTACGGGTGAGAGCTGTTCCATTACGGGCGATCCTTGTCGGCAAAACACAGTCAAACATATCAATCCCGCGCATCACCCCTTCTATCAAGGCATCCGGTGAACCAACTCCCATTAAATAGCGTGGTTTTTGTTTGGGCAAATGTAATACGGTATAGTCAAGGACCTCATACATTAGCTCCTTTGGTTCTCCGACACTAAGCCCGCCGATAGCATAACCCGGCAAATCCAGTTCAACAATTTCTTCAGCACTTTGAATGCGCAGGTCCTGATAGGTCCCCCCCTGGATAATTCCAAATAAAGCCTGGTTTTTACTTGCTCCCAAAGTATCGCGGCAGCGTTTGGTCCAGCGGGTTGTGCGTTCCAGGGAATTCCGGGCATATTCATGAGTACAGGGATAAGGGGCACATTCATCAAAAGCCATAATGATGTCGGCGCCCAAGGCTATCTGGACCTGGGTAGCAATCTCAGGGCTCAAAAACCGGCGCGAACCATCGATATGAGAACGAAATTCTACCCCCTCTTCCTGGATTTTGCGTAAATCCCCCAGGCTGAAGACCTGGAAGCCGCCGCTGTCAGTCAGGATTGCCCCATCCCAATGCATAAAAGTATGCAAACCCCCGGCCTCAGCAATTAACTCGTGCCCGGGCCGTAAAAACAGGTGGTAAGTATTACTGAGAATAATCCGGACATCCAGGTCCTTGAGCTCTTCCGGGGTCATTGTCTTCACAGTAGCCTGGGTCCCCACCGGCATAAAGACCGGTGTATCAATTATCCCATGCGGTGTATGAAGTTTACCAATCCGGGCCCTTGTCCGGGAGTCTTCTTTTAAAATTTCCAACCTAACCGCCAATGCTGCCTGAAACCTTCTTTCATTAAATTATTAACATCGCATCACCAAAACTATAAAAACGATAACATTCTTTTACAGCCTGCCTGTAAGCCTTCCGGGTCAGTTCATAACCGGCAAAAGCACTGACCAGCATTACCAGGGTTGACCGGGGGAAATGAAAATTGGTAATCAGGCCGTCTATCACCCGGAACCGGTAACCCGGATAGATAAAAATATCGGTCCAGCCTTCCCCTTCCTGTACCAAGCCGTCCTGACCGGCAAGCGCTTCCAGGGTCCTGGCAGATGTTGTGCCAACAGCGATTATCCGTCTGCCTTCTTTTCTTGCCAGATTAATCCTTGCCGCAGTCTCCGGCATGACCCGGTAGTACTCGGAATGCATGATATGGGCCTTGATATCCTCTGCCTTAACCGGACGAAAAGTACCTAAACCGACATGCAGAAGTATTTCTACAACCTCTATCCCGTCAGCTTTAAGTCCCGCCAATAGTTGGGCAGTAAAATGCAGCCCTGCCGTAGGCGCCGCCGCTGAACCGCGTTCTTTGGCATAGACCGTTTGGTAGCGCTCCTGATTTTCGAGCCGGGTTGTAATATATGGAGGCAAAGGCATTTTACCCAGTCCATCCAGGACCTCCTCAAATAACCCTTTATACTCAAACCTGAGCAGACGATTGCCATTTGCCAGGACCATTAAAAGCTTGCCTTGAAGCAGGTCCTCGGCAAAAATAACCTCCTGCCCGGCTTTAAGTCTTTTTCCCGGTTTTACGAGGACCTCCCAAATATCACGTTCCAGACGTTTCAGCAGCAACACTTCAATCCTGGTCTGAGTACCTTTTTTAAAGCCAATCAGCCGGGCCGGCAGCACCCTGGTATTATTTAATACCAAAACATCCCCGGCTTTTAAAAAGCCGCCCAAATCCCGAAAAATATGATTTTCTACACTTCGCTTTCGACGGTTCACTACCATTAACCGGGAAGAATCACGCGGTTCGATTGGCCGTTGGGCAATAAGCTCCTCCGGCAAATAAAAATCAAAATCCGAGACCTTCAAACGCAACTACTTCCCCCTTCGTGAATAGCAAATGCAGCGCATGCGAGCGGGCAAATTGTGCTTTCTTACCGCTTCATCAATGCAACATTATCATAATAAAAAGAAAGAATATCAGTATATGTATAACCTGACTGAGCCATATGATAAGCGCCCCATTGTGACATTCCCACGCCATGCCCCCAACCATGTCCATTGAAAATAAAAACACCGAAAGGCTGTACAGTCCGGCTTGTTCCCTGGTAGGAGCTGATAATCTTACCCAGCAAAGGGCCCGGAAGTTCTTGTTTTTCCAAAGGAATACCTGACTTTGTCAAACCCGGTAAAAATCCTTGGGAATTTTCCGCAGGAACATAACTTACCTCAAAAAAATTACCTAAAAAAGCAAATTTACTTATAGGTTGCCCAAAAGGATAATAAGTTTTAACAAATTCCCGGCCGGTTACAGTTTTTGTCCGTCCGGCTTTATCAACCAGTTTAACCGTCTTCACTCTGCCCGAGGGAAATTTGTCAAGTTCTATTCGTTTTACCGGTCCTAAGCCGAAACTTTTACCGATTACTTCGGCAGAGGCAATAAAGCGCCATTGATCTGCCGCCCCGCCGACTCCTTTCGAAAACCGGTCAGGATGGGCGGAATAATGAATATCCCTGTTTCCCCAAACATTTTCGGCAGCTTCAGAATAACCCCCATTATGAGAAGAATAAAAAGCATCAACAGGCTTTAAGGTTTCAGCGTCAACCAGGATCTGGCCTGAGGTTGCCTCAACAGCTGCCGTTGCCAGGCCTTCAACCGCTTTTCCCGCGTATGCCTGGTCAATATCAGGAGAATCGGTAATGAATTTCCTGGTTTGCGTTTTCTTAACCAGAAAGGTCCTGGCTGCCACCGCCTGTGCTTTCAAAGCCTCCAAACCATCCCCTGCCCAGGCATTGCTCATCTCGATGGGAACAACCCCTTTGAGATAGTCTTCTTCTTCAAGATAATTAACCAGTTTCCAGCGGTCACTCATCCAGGTTAAACTTAAGCTGCCGCGATAGGAAAACTGCTCACCATTAAAAGAGGTTATTTTCAGACTGCCTGCAGAGATTTCCCTCAATTCAATACCAGGTCCTCTCAATATCTGAAAATCCTCCTGGTTAATCCTTACTACCGGGGCCCAGCCGCCCCAGCCCACCTGCAAACTTGAACCCGCAGGAAATTCGCCGGAAAACTTATTTGTCTTTAACTCATATGAACCTTCTTCGACAGATACATTTAAGCAGCCGACCTGCCCAAGTTTCCAGACAAGTTCTACCGCAACTTCTTTGGCCAGACATTGGCCGGCCAGAAAAATGTTAGTAATTACGATTCCGGTTATCAAAGCTAATCGGCCCACAAGCAAACGCAAGAGTTTCACTCTCCTTTCCTTGTGAACAGATTGCCCTCTTTACTCAACAAATATTCCATTATTTTCAACAGCAAATAACCCTAAGTCAGGGCCCTTTTGCGGCACAGGTATTCCCAGATGCCGATAAGCTTTGGCAGTTACCATTCTTCCCCGCGGTGTTCGCTGCAGAAAACCCATTTGCAGCAAAAAAGGTTCCACAACATCCCCCAAAGTATCAGCTTCTTCCCCAATGGTTGCTGCCAGAGTTTCCAAACCAACCGGTCCGCCGTTGAATGTTAAAATAATTGTTCTCAGGGTTTTCTGGTCGATTTGATCTAATCCGGCCAGGTCCACATCCAATTGATCCAAAGCCTCCTGGGCTAATTTTTTGGTTATGGCGCCATCTTCCCAAACCTGGGCATAATCCCGGATCCGCTTAAGCAAACGATTGGCAATGCGTGGGGTCCCCCGCGAGCGAAGGGCAATTTCCCGCGCCCCTTCTTCGCTTATGGTTGTCCGGAGAATCCTGGCAGTCCGGCAAATAATAGTCTGAATATCCTGCACTTCGTAAAATTCCAACCTGCTGATAACCCCAAACCGGTCCCTCAGAGGAGAAGTCAGTTGTCCAGCTCTGGTTGTGGCCCCGATTAAGGTAAAAGGAGGAAGAGTCAATCTGATGGAACGGGCACTAGGGCCTTTGCCAATCACAATATCCAAACAACCGTCTTCCATAGCCGAGTAGAGAATTTCCTCCGAAGTCCGGCTTAAACGGTGGATTTCATCAATAAACAGCACATCACGCGGTTCCAGGGCTGTAAGGATAGCTGCCAGATCACCCGGCCTTTCGATTGCCGGCCCGGAAGTCGTACGAATACTTACTCCCATTTCGGTGGCGACAATATTGGCTAAAGTTGTTTTTCCCAGGCCAGGCGGACCATAGAATAAAATATGGTCCAGGGCTTCCCCCCTGCCGGAAGCAGCCTGAATAAAGATCTTCAGGTTTTCTTTAACCTTGGTTTGTCCGATATAATCAAGCAGACGGTGAGGCCGGATGATCTCTCCTTCCTGATCTCCGTTTAGTTTACGGGGAGTAACCAAACGTTCATCCATCTCTGCCTACCTCCTTTGTCAGCACACGCAGGGCGGCCTTAACCTGTTCTTCAGTCGTTAAATCAGCCAACCCGCCCTTAACACTTCCCAAAGCTTGCCGGGCTTCCGCCATATTATACCCTAAAGCCAGCAAAGTTTCCAAGGAGTCTGAAATACCACGCTGAACTCCCGGATCTTTGTTTTCAATAACGATTGCCGCTTTGAATTTTTCTTTTAATTCCAGGACAAGTCGCTGCGCCGTCTTCTTTCCTATGCCCGGAACTTTGGTTAACAAACTGATATTTTCACCGGAAATTGCCGCTTGAATTTCTTCCGGGGTAAACATCGAAAGAAGGGCCAGCGCAGCTTTCGGCCCGATCCCTGATACTCCTAACATCAATAAAAAAAGCCGTTTTTCTTCCAAGCTGTCGAAGCCGTAAAACGACAAGTCATCCTCCCTGACATGAACATGTGTGTATAATAAAAGGTCTTGTCCGGTTTTAACCCTGGCCAGCAAGCCTAAAGGGACAGTAAGCTGATAGCCTACACCCTGGACATCCAGGATGAGATTCTCCGTCTGAACCTCCCAGACCCTGCCCCGTAGCATCCCAATCATAATGATTCCTCCATTTTCCGCAGTAAAGCAGCACTGTGCGCATGACAAATTGCTGCGGCCAAAGCATCGGCGGTATCATCAGGTTTAGGAACCTCCCCCAAACCCAGGAGCACTTTAACCATTTGTTGAACCTGCTGTTTATCTGCTTTTCCATAACCGGCAACCGCTTGTTTTACCTGTAAGGGTGTATACTCAAAAACAGGAATGCCTCTTTGGGCAGCAGACAGCAAAACCACACCCCTGGCATGGCCAACCGACAAGGCAGTTGTGGTATTACGATTAAAATACAGCTCTTCAACGGCAATTTCCGCAGGATTATTTTGCAAAAGAAGTTCCTGAAGGCGATTATACAAATATAACAGGCGGCCGGCCAAAGAAGTTTGGGCGGTTGTCCGCCAACTGCCATAAGTAAGTGCTCTTAATTTATTGCCGTTCTTTTCAATTAAACCATAACCCATAATTGCAGTCCCCGGATCAATTCCCAAAATTATCATCTCATATTACCTTTCAGCAAATGAACTTTTCCGGAAAGTTTGCAGCATATTTTAGAGCTCTTTCTCGATTGATTCGGCTATATCAAAGTTTGCGTATACACCTTGAACATCATCATGTTCTTCCAGGGTTTCCATTAACCTGATTATTTTTTTTGCCTGTTCAAGATCATTTATTTCTATGTTATTTTGAGGGATAAGGTTAATCGCTGCCTCCTCTATCAGTACACCATTATCCAGCAAAGCCTGGCGGACACTTTCCATATCGTCCGGAGCAGTATAAACCAGGAACCCTGCCGCTGCCTCTTCCAGATCCTCCGCCCCTGCTTCCAAAGCAATCAGCATCAAATCATCTTCCAATAAATTGCCTTTGGGAATGGACAATTGCCCTTTTTCCTCAAACATCCAGTTAACACAGCCACTCTCCCCAAGATTGCCGCCGTTCTTGGAAAAGATGTGCCGGACTTCCCCTGCCGTACGATTACGGTTATCTGTCATAATATTAGCCATAATAGCTACCCCGCCGGGACCGTAGCCTTCATAAAGCAGTTCTTCGAAATTTGTCCCTTCACCGCCGCCTGTCCCCTTCTGGATAGCCCGCTGAATATTATCGTTTGGCATATTGGCCGCTTTAGCGTTTTCAATAGCAATTTTCAAGCGAAAATTATTGGCTGGTTCCCCTCCGCCGGCTTTGGCGGCAACTATCAGTTCCCGGCCAAGTTTGGTAAACAATTTTCCCTTTTGAGCATCAGCCTTACCTTTTTTATGCTTAATATTAGCCCATTTTGAATGGCCTGACACGGCGACTCCCCCTTAACCTGATCCAAAAACATTGTAACAAAGGTATTTTCTATTGTAAAGCAACCCGTTTTTCTACTTCTTCAACCAAAGCCTCAATGAGATGCGGCAAAGGTCCTTTATTTATACCAATTATCCGGATATTTCCTCTTTGGATTGGCAGCAGCAGTTTATCTGCTTTACTGTTGGAAACAGCACCTGCCATGGCAGGTGTAATCTCCCCCATAAGTCCGTAAACCAGCATAATAGCAACAGAACCAACAATCAAATCAACCCGTTCAGCATTATAACAAATTGCCGACTCACCGGAAGCCCCCTCAGTCGCTCCGGCACGAATCATGGCCCCTGTAGCCAAAGCATTGGTCCCTAAACCAAGAATCTCCAAATCAGGCAGCCTTTTTCTAAGCTGTTCGACAATATGTTTGCCAATACCCCCACCTTGACCGTCTATTACAGCTATTCGCACAATTTACCTCCTTAGACCGGACTCCGGCTGATACTATTTATTGTACATGCCGCCCTCTAATCCTATCAAGTTTTATAATAAATAAGTTATTAATAAGTTAAAATTTCTTTTTTTATCAAGCATATTAATTTAATATCCGGAGAATCTAATAATGGTTATAAAATTTATTTTAATAATAAGGAGGAGGGAATAAACTATGAGCCGTAATAAGCTGGAAGTACCTGAATCCGGACAACAGATGGAAAAATTAAAATGGGAAGTAGCCGGAGAACTTGAATTAGATGATGATATTAAAGAAAAGGGATACGCAAATATGACTACAAGGGAGGTAGGCAAAATTGGCGGAAACATGGTTAAGAAAATGGTGGAATATGCTGAGAAAGAAATGGAGACAGGTACAGAGATAAAAGATTAGTCATAATCATTATATTATTATTTATAAGAGGTTGGCTTTAGCCCAACCTCTTTTTATATCAGAACAGGTCGAATAATGTCCGGTTTTCAAAATAGATTTTATCCCATGAAGATTTTATTTTGTCCATGATAGAGTTCAGTTCATTTTGACTAACAGTATCCAAATTGACAGAATTACTTTCAGTCAGGGAAGGTGTTGGAAAACTGTCAATAAACATAATGTTATTTTTGAGGTTAAGGGTAAAATCGAGATTGTCATTACTGTTTTCCCCTGTTCCCGTGTTCAAATTTATAATCAGGTCCTGGTGAGAATAGTTATTTTTCAAATTCTGATCAATCACTCTGCTGATTTTACCTTTAAGCGCGGGAAAATAAAAATTACCACTGGAGAGCAATTCAAAATCGCTTTCACTCTGCCTCTTGCCATTTTTCTCGGGAATACCTGTGGAGTTATACTTTAATGATATATCTCCGGCCTTTCTTCCCTTGTCTGTTAAGGTACAATTTCCCGTATACTGATTAGTAATCTCATTTTTCCCTGTAACCCTATTGGAATTCAGACTTAACTTTAAAGCTGAGTTTTCCTCGTTAGTTGGTTCCAGGACCAGGTTGAGCGAAGATGTTTTTTGAGTCCCCTTGCTGTTCCAATTATTGCTGTCAAGTTTAATGATCAACCCTTCTTCAGGATCATTTCCGGTTTCAATCAGGCTGAGATCGAACTGCCGGCTAACTATATTCTCTTTATCATTAACAAGAATTACCATTGTCAAGCCATTGGGAAACCTGGTATTTTGAAGCCTGGTTTTAAGT
>DATMXV010000353.1:0-23346 GCA_035561335.1 Desulfitobacteriaceae bacterium | reverse complement strand
GTTATATGATGTTTAAGTTTATCTACGCAAGGCAAGCAATTTAAGAACATATGGTCGATCCCCTTTTTATTTATCTGCCACAATTGTGACGATATATGATATAGAAATTTGGGGGTTACCATAAATGATTATTTGATCAATATAGGATATGTCCAAGTTTAATTAAAAGTTACAGTATAGTTTTGCGTTTTCCCTATTTCTTGCAGGATATCTCCTGTACAGGTTATAGTATACAGTAAGATTTAATTATTCGAGGAGAAGTGCAATGCTGGTTCACGAACAATTGGGGATTTATAAGGTTGAGTTGCCCTTGCTGCACAGGGTGAGGCATGTTAACTGTTATGCTTTAAAGGGAAGAGAAGGCTGGCGCCTGATTGATGCCGGCCTGAGCAGAGAGGCTACATATCAAGGATGGCTGCAGTTTTTTAAAGATCATAATATCAAGCCTGCGGATATTAAAGGAATCTATCTTACTCATTATCATTCCGATCATTATGGCTGCTCCGGATGGCTGCAAGACTATTCCGGAGCGCCGGTCTACATCGGGACTATTGACGCTGAAAGAATTAACAGCTACTGGAAAAAGGGTGACTATCTGCTTGAGGCTATCAGTACTTTGTACAGAAGTAACGGGATGCCGGAAGAAGTAATAAGGCAGGTTATCGAGGCAGAAACCAGGATTATTCCCTTAACTTTACCGCACGCCGAGCTGATAAGCCTGCAGGATGGCCAAGCGCTGACCTTGGGTGATAATACTTACCGGGTTATCCTGACCCCGGGACATTCTGACGGACATGTTTGTTTTTATAACCAGGATCATGGTTTGCTCTTCTCAGGCGACCACTTGTTGCCGGATACTTCTTCTATTATTGGCCTGTCAGCCCAACCGGGTACTTTGCTTGATCCTTTGGCAGATTTTTTATCTTCATTAAACAGGATCCGCAGTTTGAATTGCACTTTGGTTTTGCCTGCTCACGGCAAGTCTTTTACAAATATCGAAAAGCGGCTTAAGCGGCTGGAAACTTACCATCAAAAACATCTGGAGCTGACCAAAAAACATATCGGCAGTTCGGCGACTGCGTATGAGGTTTGCACTCAAGTCTATGGTCCTGATCTAAGCGGCAATGAACTGCGTTTTGCGATGGCCGAAATACTGGCCCACCTTGTGTATTTGGCAAACTTGGGCGAATTGGAGGCAGCTATTGAAAATGGCCTGTACCGGTACAGGCAGAGATAACAGGCCCACAATATCAGGTTAAGATAACTGAAGCAAGGCCAAATAAGATTGTTGTAATCCCTGCGGCAATTAATGATGGTTTTAATTTTAAGCGGGTATATTCCATTAACGGAAGTTCCAGGATTGTACAGAGGGTTACACTGTTATCACTCAGGGGTGAGGCGAACGCCCCAAATGTCCCGCTGGCAAAAACTGCCCCGATAACAAGGATAATATTGGCCCCGCTCTGATGAGCAAGTGTTACCCCCAGGGGCATTAGTAAACCCCAGATTCCCCAGGATGATCCGATAAAATAGGCAAGTACTCCTCCCAGGACAAAAACGGCAGGCGCAATAAAAGTTACAGGTATTAGATTAACCAAATGCAGGGAAAGATAATTGGCAAACCCTAAATCCTCTGAAACCGCGGATAAAGCCCATACCAAGATTAACATAGTAATCACGGAGACTAATTCGTTACCGCCCTGGATAAAATGAGCAATTAATTTGCCTATATGGAAACCTTGAGCGAGGAAAAACAAGATTGTTACAATCAGAGTGATAAATACGGCTTCAAGCATCACCACCAGGGCGTCTGCCTTTATTAAGGCTTCGAAAAAGCTGCCGGTTTGAAAATGTCCATCCCACCAGCTTAAAAAGAGTGTTACTGACAAGACAATACCGAGAGGCAGGACTAGGTTCCATGGTTTAGAGGGAGTCTCCTTTTCATAAGATTTAAGGCACTCCCGCAGGGCTTCTTCCTCCTGAAGAGCTGCGGATTTTTTTACAGATGTACCTTTTCCGGCGAAACCAAAATCTTTAGAATAGCTATAATAAATCCCCAATGCTATTATGACAAAGGAAAAAAAGTTAAAGGGAAGACTTTTAATAAAGATGCTGTAAGGGGATTCGTTTACAGCAACCTGTCCCAGGGCTGTACCTGTTAAGGAAACCATATAGCCTACAAAAGCAGTGGCAACAGGCACAAGCACAACCACAGGATTTGACGTGACTTCGATAATGAAGCCAATTTTCTCAGGAGACAGAGATAATTTCTCTGATAAAACTTTCATAATAGGAGCAATCGTCACAATCCGGAAATTGGGATTAGGAAAAGTCCCAAGTGTTGACAGCCAGGTAAATCCCAGAGCAGCCTGTTTGGTTTTCATTTTCTCCCCCATCAAATTAACAAACCCTTTAATGCCTCCTGTCAGCTTTGTTAAATTTATTAGTCCGGCAAAAACATAAAGGAAGATGATGATGCGAATATTATTGATATTCATCAGGCTATTTTCAATATAGAAAATCAGGGTTTTAATTCCGCCGAAAATATCCGGTTGTTTAAGGTAACTTCCCAAAATTAAACCCGCAAATAATCCCGGAAGAATTTGTTTGGATATTATCGCTATAGGGATCACAATTAAAAACGGTAAGAGGGAAATCCAGGAACTTTCCATGCCAGCACACCCTGCTTTTTATGTTTGTGTATGTGAGGAATTTAAACTTATTTCTATTAATTTTACAATCCCTAAGGCAATCAGAGCATAAACAATCATCCCGATAAGGGTGGCGGGTTCGAAAACTGCTTGAGTTTCAATCACAGATGTTCTGAATATACCAATGAAAGGATAAAGAAAAACTTTTGTCAGGGCATAAATAAAGGAGACAAAGGGACTTAAAGGATTGGCTCCCAGAAGTTTAAATAAAAAGCGGAAGGCAAACAAAACTTCCAAAACCCCTAAAACATAATAGATTATCCTTCGGATTTTGGGATTTAACGCTTGCCGTTCTGATTTTTTTTCGGTTATGTTATCCATTGCTTTCACCCCATGTCCTGATAATTATGGTGTTAGCTTGCCATAAATCAGCTGAAACTACTCTCATAATCAAGAAAAAGTTTAACTTTGTAAAAAAACAGTCTTTTTTTTTGCGTACGGATTTGGAAGTGAGGGCTTACTAGCTGTTGAATTAAAAGATACAATGTTTAACACCGCATAGCCCGGCGCCCTTGCCCGGAGAGAGGGTCAGTTATCTTTCCGTTTTAGGAGTATAGGAAGCCGTACTGCAAAGGAGGAAAAATAAATGAATTTTAAACCCTTGAGGCAAACTGCTGCGCAAATTGACTTTAATGTTAAGTCCGGTATATATGAGGAAACTTCATTAGTTCAAAAATCAGCGGCTCAGGTTTTAAGAAGGCTTTTAGCTGTTCAGCCTAATGAAGATATTCTTGATCTGGGCTGTGGACCCGGAAATATCACCGGAGAGCTGGCTCTTTCTACGAAAGGAAAAGTGCTGGGTGTTGATTTGGCAGCGGGGATGATTGCTGAAGCACGCAGGCTAAATACGGGAATTCCCAATTTATATTTTGAGATAAAGGATGCCGCGGATTTAGGATTTGTCAGGGAGTTTGATGTAATTATGTGTAATTCGGCCTTCCAGTGGTTTACTGATCCCGTTCCTGTAATCGAACAGTGCTGTCAAGCGCTGCGCCCTGGCGGACGTCTAGGAATTCAGGCTCCCGCCACTAATAATTATTGTCAAAATTTTGTTGCCGTGGAAGAAAAGATTCGTCAGGATCCTGCTACGAAGGCGATATATGCCGGTTTTGTCCGTCCCTGGTTATTTCTGGAGAGCGCGTCAGCGTACCGGCAGTTGTTTGAGGAACGGCAGTTTAAGGTCACATACTCTGAATTGGTCCGGGAAGAAACCGGATATACAGTTGATCAGGCTTATAAAATCTACCAGTCCGGCGCGGAAAATGGGTATCTGAATCAGGCTTATAATAAAGAAAAAATCACTGAAAGCTATGTTAATGCTTTTCGCCGTCTGGTAAAGGAGACACTTGTGGAACAAACAGCTGAGGATGGACTGGTTAAGCTTGTTTTTAACCGGATTTACCTGGTGGCGGAAAAGCCATAAAGCCATAATGGAAGGAACAAGGAGGTATATTTTTGATGAAGGAAAAGATAAGGAATACGTTCAATGCTCATACTCCTGACTATGATCGTCTGAGGAAGATATTTATCCCTTGTTATGAGGATTTTTACAGGATTCCCTTAACTGTTATGAGTCCGGAGTGGGTAAAGCCGAAAATTCTGGATTTAGGATCCGGAAGCGGCTTGTTTTCAGCATTTGTGCTGGAGAAATATCCTGAAGCCGGACTTACCTTAATTGACATATCCGAAGATATGCTGGCTGTCGCCAGGTCCCGTTTCCTGGGTTTGTCTAATATTGACTATATAGCTGAGGATTACGTTCGTTATGACTTTGGTGATGTGGAATATGATGCAATTATTTCCGCCCTCTCAATTCATCATCTGGAAGACCGGGAGAAGATCGGACTGTATAAGAAATGTTATCGTCTGCTTAAGGCCGGGGGGTTATTCATTAACGCTGAGCAGGTATTGGCCGGGACAATGGAACTGGAGCAAATCTATCTGCGTGAGTGGAAAAGACAGATTCGGGAGAGCGGGTTGGCAGCAGAAGACGCCCTGGCCGCGGAAGAAAGACGGAAGCTGGATCAGGAAGCCACTGTTGAATCTCAGCTGCAGTGGCTGAGAGAGGCAGGTTTCAGCTCTGTGGACTGTGTTTACCGCTACTATAAATTTGCCGTTATGATCGGCATAAAGGCCTTGGATGGAGAACAAACGAGATTGACTAAATAAAATATAGCTGTCTTGATATCCTCGGGATTAATAAAGCATGGGAAAGAAAGGGTACAGGTTAAGGGGACTTTTCCAATAAAGTTTATAATTTGTTAATAATTTGTTAAGAGAAAATCAAGACCTTTACGCTAAACTATACTTAGGAAGCTTCCAAAAGTATTATACGAGGGGTTGAAAAGATGAAAACAAAGAAAAAAACGGTGATTTTGGTTGGTTTTATTCTAGGCGCTGTCTTGTTTACTACCACGGCACTGGCTGACATTGTAACCAAGAGCGGATATGATCAGTTAAAGGATGCTCTAAAATTAACCGCTGAGAATTGCAGCGACAAATTTGACAGTTTTACCTGGGAACTCTCCTATGCCATCCAAGACAATGGCAAGATACTGGCATCTGAAAATTCAACAGAGAAATATGACAGAAAAAAGAGTGCCACAGAAAGCATTTCCCATAGTGAAAGAGTTAACGGACAAAAGTACAACAGTAATTCATTTAGGGACAGGACTTCCATAATCACATATTCAGCTTCTGATCAGACCTATTACGTAACTGAGTTTACGCAGGAAAGAAAGCCGCAAGAGGTATTTTTTACTAATCCATTTAAGGAAAACAGAGCGGAAGATATTGAGAAGATAGCGGATGCTTTGGTAGGTAGCCTCAAAGATTACGTGGTGGTAACAGAAGATACTGACGGCGGTAAACTGCTCTCAGGTTCTCTAACCGAGGTGCAGATTCCTCCCTTAGTCAATGCTGTAGCTTCTTTTTACTCAAAACAAGAGTTTACCGGTTACGGTGACCCCAACGACCGAAGGCCTTATATAACCCGGGATATTTTTGTCAAAGAAATAAAGGGAACAGCTTCGCTTAACAAAGACGGTATTCTGGAGAGTATTTTAGGAACAGTAGTACTGTCCGGTAAGGATGAGCAAGGAGAGGTCCATTCCATATCTATTGAGGTCTTAGGTAAGTTGACGGATATTAACGCCACAACAGTTTCTAAGCCTGATCTTACCGGCAAAAATATTATTAAGAATACAGTTAAAGAGGAAAAGTTTGGTCCGGAAATCTCTAATCCCCAAAAATTTATCGGCAAGTTCAAAAACGATATCCTGATCGAAAAGGACGGTAAATTTGTTAAACTGGGCGAAAGATTTATTGAAATAACTCAGATGGATAATCAGACAGTTGCGGGCAGGTATTACGAGGAGTATAAACAGGGTTTTGAAGAATACGCCGGCAATAAGCTCGAATTTAATTTCGATGCCCGTTTTGACGATAACAATCCACAGCAAGTGAAGTTTGATTACACTGACGAATCCGGCACAAAGAAACAGGGAAACATATACTTTGATATTTATTCAGGAAAATTAAATTTGGGCTTTGAGTCTCAAAAAATGGGCCGAACTATGTTTGATTCAACTTTCAGTCTTGTCATAGAGTAAAGACATTGTAGAAGTCAAAAGGAGATGAGGACTGCCGGGGTAAGGCCCGGCAGCCGTATTTCGTTACTGTCTTTTAGGAGGAAAGTGCATGGATAAAGTTATCGAGATTATAAACCTCACCAAATTATATAAGAATGGACGGGGAATTAATGAGATTAGTCTTGATGTTTACCAAGGGGATATCTTTGGTTTTCTTGGCCCTAACGGAGCAGGCAAAACGACAGCGATGAAAATTATGACCGGCTTGATAAACCCTGACCGGGGTGATGTGAAAATTTTCGGACACAGTATTACGGAAGAGTATGAAAAGGCCATGGCCAAGGTAGGCTGTATTGTTGAAACAGCGGAGTCTTATCCTTACCTGAGTGCCTTTGATAACCTTAAACTTATGGCCCGCTATTATCCTGAGGTTGATTATAAGCGAATTGATGAGGTCTTGGAGCTTACGGGGATGATCAAATATAAGAAAGAAAAGCCCAGGAAGTTTTCCCTGGGGATGAAACAGAGACTGGGCCTGGCAGCAGCTATCTTATCCAGACCGAAGGTTGTGATTCTTGATGAACCGCTAAATGGGCTGGATGTCGAGGGCATGATTGCGATGCGCAAACTAATTCAGCAATTAGCGGAGCAGGAACAGACAACGTTTTTTATCTCCAGTCACCTGATCCATGATGTTGAACTAACCTGCACACGGATCGGAGTTATCCATAATGGTATAATGCTCAATGTCGAAAGCACTTCCAACATTCTCAAAAATTATGCCACCCTGGAGAATTACTTTATAAGTGAGGTAGAGAGAAATGGCCGTGTTTCAAGCTGCACTGCTTAATGAGATTGAAAAGCTTTATAAAAAGAAAAAGGCTTTGGTTGCTGTTCTGCTTTCCCTGGCTATTATTGTTATCGGCCAGGTAATTATTATTGGCGTTAGAAGCGGATTTGGCCTCAGAGGGGTGGGAAGTGCGGAGTTTCCGATGCTGGTATTATCCGTAGTAGTTAATACTATTTTGCCGCTTTTTACGGCCTTAGTTGCGATAGATAGTTTTTCAGGAGAATTTTCGCAAAATACCATGCGCATAACCTTAACTAGACCTGTAAACAGGTTCAAGATATTTACAGCCAAAATTACGGCTATTGCCTTTTTCATTTTGGCTAATCTGCTTCTGCTCCTGATTCTTTCGGTTTTAGCGGGTTTTTTATTCAATACTAATTCTGCAACTTTTAGTGCTATTGCCAGGACAATCTTGTCCTATGTCGTAAGCTTGCCCCCTCTGTTGGTTTTGGGATTGGGGATCGTCCTTATAGCTAATTTTTTTAAAAGTGGAACATCGGTATTTTTTGTTTCCATTTTATGTTTTATTATTTTGAAAATACTTGGATTAGTTTTCTTCCGGTATTCCGGGATGTTGATCACTACCCAGCTTGATTGGTATAATTTGTGGGTAGCCAATTCATTTCCAATTGGGAAGATTGCACGCCAGTTCCTTATTATGTTGGGTTATGCTCTGATGTTATTTACAGTAGGGTTTTACTTGTTTGACAAGAAAGAATTCTAGGGTGAAAAATCATGAACCTTAAACGGCGTTTAATGCTGGTCAATGCCTCCACAGTAGTAATTCCGGTATTAATTACTGCTCTGATAGCTTTGGCTTGTCTTTTTATTTTCGGTCAGTTCCTGGGGACTAATCTGTCAATAGAGAATTATCAGAGGTTATTGCAGATTAAGTTTGAGTTAATTAACAGTGAAAACAGCATTCTGAAACAGATCCCTGAAGCTGTTGCAGAAGAGAACTTCCAAAAATATTGGCAGGAACGGTTGGCGGAAATTAACGGAGAGATTCTTATTATCAAAGATGAAAGGGTAATATTTTCCTCAGGTGATTTCACAAAAATTGAAGTGGCTAAGCTCTTAGAAGTCGGGAATAAGAAAAACGGCAATGAACAGGTTTACGTTAGTAATATTTCTTATCTGGTTCAGTCGATTGCGCTAATGTTTAAAGACGGTTCTCAAGGCAGTGTGTTATTGCTTGCTCCGGTAGACCGGTCGGCAGCTTACCTTTCCAGTTTCCTGATAATAATTGGTGTAATATTTAGTCTTTCACTGTTAGGGACGAATATAGTTGTTTCCTATCAGTTTTCCCGGACAATTATCGAGCCGCTTAAGAATTTGCAAAAGGCGGCTGAAGAAATCAGGCGGGGGAATCTTGATTATCAGATTGGTGAAGAGGGGGATTTGGAGATTCAGGAGTTGTGTCGTGATCTTGAATTGATGAGAATCAAACTTAAGAACCTGATTCATACTCAATTGAAGTATGAGGACAACCGTAAAATGCTTGTTTCCAGTATTTCGCACGACCTGAAAACTCCTGTGACCTCAATTAAGGGGTATGTGGAAGGGATTATTGACGGAGTAGCCGATAATCCGGAGAAAATGGAGAGGTATTTAAAAACCATCTATCTCAAGGCACAACAGGTAGATCAAATGATTGATGATTTATTGTTATATTCCAGGCTGGATTTAAAGCAAATTCCCTTTAATTTTGAAAAAACAGACATCGCCGAGTACCTTAAGGATTGTGTATCAGAGAGTGAACCGGAATTGGCGAACAGTAATATCAAGATTACATTATTCAACGAACTGCAGCAAAAACAAGAGGTTTTCATAGACAGGGAGAGGATGAAGCGGGTTATCATGAATATTCTTGATAATTCACGCAAATATATGAACAAGGCCCAGGGAGAAATAATAACTTTTCTCAGGGAGACAAATGCGAGTATTATAATTGAGTTGCGGGATAACGGTTCAGGTATAAGTAAAAGTGAATTACCACATATATTTGATCGTTTCTATCGCTCAGATGCAGTCGGCAGTGAAATCAAAGGCAGTGGGCTGGGGCTTTCCATAGCGAAGCAAATAATCGAAGGCCACCAGGGCCGAATATGGGCTGTCAGTCACGGTGATCAGGGGGTCAGTATCATGATATCTTTAAGTAAGGCAAGAGGATAGGGGAAGGAAATGAAAAGGATCTTAATCATTGAAGATGATTACAGTATTGCAGAATTACAGAAAGACTATCTCGAAGTAGCCGGTTTTGACGTTAATATCTGCAGCGACGGTTTAGCGGGGTTGCAAGCGCTTAAAGATAATGAATTTGATCTTCTGATTTTAGACATCATGCTTCCGGGAATTGACGGCTTGGAGATTCTGCGTAGTATGAAGGAAGATAGAGAAATTCCCGTACTTTTGGTCTCAGCCAAAAAGGAAGAAATAGACAAGATTAAAGGGCTGAGTCTTGGGGCGGATGATTACATAACCAAACCTTTTAGTCCGGGCGAACTGGTAGCGAGAGTAAAAGCTCATCTGGAAAATTACGAGCGCTTAAAACACAGATTCAGTGAAGGTCTTGTTCGGAGAAATACCTTGACAATCCGGGGGCTTAAAATCGAAAAAGACTCACGCCGGGTCTTTGTAAATAACAGGGAAGTTAATTTGGCCCAGAAAGAATTTGATTTGCTATTATATTTAGCGCAAAACCCGAACAGAGTATTTGGACGCGAGGAATTATTTGAACGTGTCTGGGGCCTGGAAGCCTTGGGAGACTCCGCAACTGTAACAGTGCATATAGCCAGGGTGCGCGAAAAAATTGAAACCGATCCATCTAATCCTCAGTATATCGAAACAGTGTGGGGCGCGGGGTATAGGCTTAGGGTATGAAGAATCTTTAAAATGGCGCTTCCAATTCGCCGGTAAAACTGTGAATCGGAAGCGCCTTATTTTGTGTAAGGAAGAAGCGGACAAGCCTATGACGAAGGGAGGGAGAGTGTCTGAAAAAATCCAAACGTTTGGATTTCCTCCGCCATAGCTGCGCGAACCTGCTGATCAGTCAGCGCGCGTGCCGCTCATCAAGGTGCAGCAGTGGCTCGGTCACAGTACGATCGCTACAACGGCGGATTTGTATGCCCATCTGGATTTTGCTGCGAAGCTGAATAGTGCAGAGACTATTAAAAAAAATTGAAGATCTAAGTGTAAACGTGTCTTATCCTTTCATGTTACATTTTCTCGTTGCCAAAGGTGGTCTGTCCTTTTAATAAAAATCCTGTGTCGTGGCGTTTATCCACAATGACACGGGATTTTTTATAAGGAAGTTTGGGAATAAAGGGCAAGGATTTTGACTATAAATATATCAATTCGTAGGAGGAAAAATTATGAAATACGGTAAGCTGATATACGATAATGGTAGCAACCGGCTGGATGTATTGCTTGATAATGGAAGTTTACTTGGAGGATTTCATTGCGGAGACCGCCTTGACATACTGCGGGACAATGAATGGATTCCAACGAGAGTGGAATATGATAAGGATTGGTACTTATTTGGATTATATCCAAGCGGCCAAATACCTGTCGGACTTAATGTGCGCGTTTGCATGTAGGTCATAAATCGTTCAGCATGACTTCCTGTTCAATCGTAATGTCATAAAGCAGAAGCGCTTTTATGGTCTCTGCAAACAAAGTACCATCCGGTAAGGTAAGAAAACTATCCAACTCTTTCAGGTATCGGCTGTTTCGCTTAAGGCCAAGGGAGGAATATTGCTCTACTTCTTCCGGCCCCATTTTCCAGGGGATAAGCTCTGGAGCCAGATTTTTAAGCTGTGCGAACATTTTGAAGCCGCCCATATCGATGTCGGCCCAAAACAGGTACTCAGCATGTGGCGGGCTCAAGGACACGATCTGCAAAATGAATTTCTTCTTTTGAGGACTAAGAAAGCCGCCGTGGAACACGACCAGCTCGTCATTCCGGCGGGCTTTTTCTATGTATTCGTCGTAATTGGTCTTGTTTTCAATGAACATAATTCTATGCACATTGTCCATATGCAGCTTCCGTATGCCAAACACCGCCGCGCTTGTCACAGCACAGCCGAACCTTGCAAGCGGGGAGCAGTCGCAGATACCGTCTTCGGTCTCCATGCTGAGCGGCCCGGCAAATTCGTATATCTCCGGGCGGGCATATATCCCAAGATAGGCGAGCTGTTCCCGAACGCTCAGATCGTGGTCTGTAAGCAGTTCGGCAAGGGGCGGACAATATTCACGGGCGATGGCAAGAAAATCGTCCCGAATATCCTTTTCAAAATATTTGGAATCACGGTAACAGGCAATGCTAAATGCACGCATGGACATTCCGCTGTCGTCAAGCAGGTCTATATGTTCCAAGGCGCTAAGAACGTCTGTAAAATGCGCGTAGCCTTTCTTATATAGACCGGATAAACGATTAGTAGAACCAAGTTTTTCCGTCTGCGTGGTTAGGAAGCTTTTGATCCAGGGCGTGTTCACGCGCTCAGCCGTCGTTTTCAGCAGGCTGCAATACTCATCGATCTGGTTCTGCAACGGTTGGCGTTCTGCCAAGATATAAGCATCTTCGAGCTGCTCAAGGTTCAGCCAGATCTCTTTGACAACCAATTGCTTTCGTCCTGGCAGCCACTCGGCAAAAACGACTTTTTTCCCTGTCAAATCATGAATTGCGGTGTTGAATGCGTCTCTTATATGTATATTTTGATAATCATATTCCGGCAGACCGTTTCCCGCGGTTTTAATGAGCACGCGCCGGTTGGAGCGGCCCCGTTCGCTGAAATGTGCGCTCTGCTCATATTTATCCAGCAGCCGGTTCAGAATCAGCTTTGCCTCATTCATCCAGCATGGCCTCCAAATCCTTTGACCAGGGTAATATCTGCATTCTGTATCCGTCTTTTAAAACCAGCAGAGTGCGATCCACCTCGGGCATGATGTCCGGAAGCTTGTCCGGAGGGGTACAAATGACAGCCTGCAGCTTCATTTTTCGAAGCAGCCGAATACTTTCGACGATACGTTCACTGTCCATCTTGTTAAAGGCCTCATCGAAGATGACCAGCCGCATGGTGTTGCCGAAGCTGCTGGTATCATTGACGCGGTAGATCTGTGCGAATGAGGCAAGGATGGCTATATAAAAAGGCGTCTGCGTTTCCCCGCCAGACTTTGTGTTCAGAGTTTTGCTGAGCAGTTGGAAGTTCCCGTTTTGATCCGTCGTTTCAAGATCAAAACGCAGATAAGTCCGATAGTCGGTATATCGCTGAATATTGGCCTGCAGCTCGCTCTGCTTGCGCTCATTAAGCTGCGAATCGTCGGAGGAAACGATTCGGCTGAAAAGGGTTTCAATCAATGCTCCGTATCTGTTCAGGAAGGATAACGAAAATAACCCGCCGCTTTCCTCCATAAGGTCAGGGTCCATAATCATATCGTAATATTCTGCGTAATCCGGATGCCGGGTTACGATGAATCTATAGCTGTCCGTCCCGAACTGCGCTTTCTGAAGAGCGCGGTTTAAATCCCTCACCTGCGCCTGCACGGAATCAATATTGGTTTTCAGCTTGGCCAAAAAATCGTTTTGAAATTGTTCAAAAGCACTTTCTCTTGCTTTTTGTATTTTTTCTTTGTATTTTGGAAGCTCGCTTTCGGAAAGCCTTTGCAGTTCTGTGGCGAATTCATCGTTATCAATCGCGTCCGGGACAAAACGGCATGGCGGATACGAATTGACATAATCTCTTCTTGCATAAACAAGCTTTCGTCTGCTTTCGTCGTATTCTTTTTTGCTTTGCTCCTGTCGGCTGTGTCCAAAGTTACTAAAGATGGAATTAGCCGTTTTCAGCCTTTGCAATTCTTCCTGGTAGCGGGGTTCTCCGGTTTTTTCAGTATATTCCGAACTGAACAACTTCTTCAGCTCATCCTCTTTCTTCTGTAGGGCCTGATAGTGATCTGGAAGATCCCCATATTCCAGTTCGTGCAATCGATTTTTACACAATTCCCGCTGATTCGAGCACTGTTCTTTTTCTCCAAGCTTGGATTCCAGATCTTTTCTGACACTTTCAATGACGTCACTGATTCTGGCAAGCCAAGTTAGATCCAAAGCGTCGTACGCTTTACTCAGGTCCGTCAGCTGAACAGAAAGCTCTTCAGTGCGGCTGGACTTATCAATGGAGTCTCTGATCACGGTCTGAACATACCGCTCAGTGATCAGCGGTTCTTTTCCTTTCTGTTTGCTCAATAAATCACGCGTTGTTTGAATCATTTTGATTGTTTCGGACAGGGTTTGCTGCGCAAGTTCAAGGCGTTCAAGACGCTTTTTAATGGCAAGTTTTCCAATATAGGCATCATTCATCAGTGCCCGTGAGATAGGACGGGCCACATATCCCTGATACAGCATACCTTCCGGAGTAATAGCCGTTCTATATTTGCGCAGCTCCGAGACTTCCATGCAGCGGACAACCCGTCCCAGCAGATAATCAATATAGGAGCGTGCAAGAGGATTTTTCGTCTCTACAACAGCGGCGAGGCTCTCCGGAGCCCGCCTGAGTTTTTCATTTTCACGGAGCTTTCCGATATCCACGAGGCCATAGCCGTGCAGGTCCTCCCTGCGCTTAGCATCGTTGAGAACATGAAGAGCCAACTGATAATAAGTCGGTTCGACCAATAGATAAAACTTCTGTGTATTAAGGTATCCCTCAATGGCGCCCTGCCATGTTTCGTCTGAAATCTCAAGCAAATCGGCAAGGATATGAACATGCGCTCTCTGGCCGAATTTTTTAACCAATTCTTCTTCTATTGTTTGCTGTAGACGTAAAAGCCTTTTGTCATAATCCTTGACGCCCTTTTGTAGCTTTGCAACAGCGGCGGAATTGGAGTCGTATTCCTGCTTTTTTTCGGAAAGCAGCTTATCGGCATGATAGTAGCTTTCATCGAGCTGATTTTTAAAGGCTCTCATTGTCTGCTGTACGACTTCAAACACGGATAGTTCTATACGGCCAAAGTCCTCGGGAGAAAATTGCTCCACCTTTTTAAGTTGCGCTTGCAATGCCTCTGAGCACGTGGTTAAATTAGAAATATCAAAAACATGATCAGCTATGTTTTCGCCACTGGAAAGTTTACCACAAAAGCCAAGCCATTGGAACGCCTCCAGCCTAATGTCCTGGGCAGCGTTCTTCAGCTCGTCCAAAAGTCTTCCGCGTTCGGATTCCAAGAGGACTTTTTGCTGATCAAGACGCTCCCGCTCCCTGAAAACATCGCTGTTTGCTTTATCGCTAATAAGCTGCTCCAAGCGTTTATTCGAATCGCTTATTTCACCTTCAAGAGTTTCATAGCGCGCCGTCAGTTCGACCGACAACTCCGTTTTGTCCCGTCGTTCATTTTCGAGCTTTAGAACGGTACTTTCTTCTATCTGTTTCCCCGCCCGGATGAAAAGATATTGATGCAGACGCATCCTGCTCAGCGCACGCGTGCAACTTATATAAAGCTCCTGAATATTTTTTAGGGAGGCCTGCTTTTCCTCCTGCCGCTGAGCGAGCCGCTCCTGATGCTTGTAATCATGAATATTCTGCTGCATTGCGGCGATATCCGGCCTGTCGGGAAGATCGCAGACATTTTCTGTGATAAAGTTTTGGATGTTGACGATCGGCCGAAAGGAAACCGCCTTCTTCAGCATGCCGAATATTTGATCCGTATGGATGTTCCATTTTGCGGAGATGGCGCTTTTGTATTTTTTATTGCTGTCATACATCTCGCCGCGGGTTTTGTAGTTAGCCTTTATGTATGCGCGGAGTTCTGAAATATCCATCGGCTTCCGGTTTTCAATAAAGCAATTTTCCGGTATCGGCCCGTCGTAAAAAAAGAACTGGTGGCGCTCGCTGCCATCGTTATAGCAGTCAAACACAACGCCGATGGTGAATGGTCTCCCCGCAAAGTCGTCGCTGAATTCGCAGGCTATATAAGTTTCAAAGGAGCGCCCTTTTCTGGAATATGGGTTATTATTATCCATATCCGCACGTAGATATCCGCGCAACGTGCGTTCCGAGCTCTCGTTAGCCGCCTTATTGAAATTTCGGCCGCTCAGTTCTCCAAGCAATACGATCTGAAGCGCGTCGATGAAGGTTGTTTTACCTGAGGCGGTCTTTCCGGTTAAAAAGTTTATCGTGTCAAAGCTGACCAGTTCTTTTTCATAATACAGCCAGTTAATGAGCAGCGTCTTCGTCAGCTCCTTCATCGCTTTCATCCTCCTTACGCAGGTTGGCAACAAGCGCGTTCAGTTTCTCCACGGACACAACCGTTAAAATAGTCGGCAGTATGGTGAATCTGCAGTCCGCGTCAGAGTATTTCCCTTCCAGTCCTTTGATGATGTTATGATCTTCGAGCACCTTCATGGCGCGCCTGAACTCATCCATGTTGGGTTTCTGCCGGAACACGCCAAAATCCGTAATAAGCTTTTCAAGAACCTCCCTCACCTCGCAGAGCACATCTTGAAACAGCCCGACCCGTTCGCTGTTTTCATCATAAATGAGACGCAGGGCCAGCAGAATTGCGGTTGGCTTGCTTCCAAGCGTCAGCCTGTTGGCGTCGAGACTGTTTAAAACATAGAAGTAGCCGTTATAGATATCCTGATGCAGCTCCCAGCCCAGGAGGGAGAGGTAGCTTTTAACGGTTTCGGAATGGAGCACGAGAAAATTGTATTCCGGATTATTTATGGCGCTTCCGTCGGGCTGATAAATCGTTCTAAGCAGGAAGGTCTGTCCGAGAAGGTGATTGCAGACAGACGTAAACATCTCTCTTTCTTTATCCGTAAAGCCACTCAAGTCTGATAGACCCAATTACCGCACCTTCTTTCTTATGAATCTTACAGACGGCAGCTCGTATTTGTCTGAAGCCACGGTATCGCCAACCGGTTCAACGCGGTAAAAGCTGTCTCTGTCGCTGGCGGCAACCACAGCCAGGCCTGATAAAATATAGGCCATGTCATTTTCAACATGCATATCCTTTGTATAGGCTATATCAGCGTTTTCCAGCAGCTTTTCCATATAAGCGCGAACATTTTTCTTACTATAGTGGCTGTTTATAGCGGCTCCAAACTCGTCCAGAGCCTTGCGGCTGAGATCAACAGATTCCTCGCTTATCAGTACGGGATCGAGCTTTTCCCTCTTTCCAGGACGACGCTGTGAATAAAGACTCCCTTCGCATATCCAGGATTGTTCGAAAATTTGAAAAACAGGCTGGATTCTATCCGTCAGTTCGGCGGCTTTTGAGGTATCGGAAAGCGCGTTAAGCAGGTAAACCAAATTGCCCCGGATTGTCTGATCATTATTGGAAAGGCTTTCGATTTTCTGTGTCGTCGCGCGGGTATATCTGCGTACTTTCAGGTCTATTTCACCCAGATACTCGCTTTCAAAATTCTCGTAGCTTTCCTTGATAAAAAACAGTTTGGAAACAATATCCGCACGGCATTTTTCAAGGGAGTCAAACCGTTTCTCCTGTAAAGCTGCGTTTACCATAGCGTTTAGAAGTCCGTCATCTTCCAACCAGGAATCCAAAACCTGCTGGATAGGTACCTTATACTTTGGAACAGAGTCCTTGATTTTAAGCGGGCGGATATACGTTTCGACGATATGCTGTAAAAAATCATCGAAATGCATGGCAAGTACTTGATTGACGTCGCGCATGTCAATCTGCTGCTGAAAATAGCGGTTAATATTGTGGTACACGGTTTTGAGCATTTTGATAAGCGCAAGAGTCTTGTCATACGCTCCATAGAGCGCCATCATTTTTTCGTAAACTCCCCCACCCGGATCCTCGTTGGCCATGCGGAGGGTGGAATATGTCTCATAGACAAAGGAAAAGCCGCTTGATTGATTTTCCGAGGTAAGCTCTGAAAACAATTCGAGAATTTTGATGCTGTAATCCGGCAGAATTACATATTCTTCAAAGTCGTCGCCGCGCTCAAGTTCGATCCATCCCCGTTCCTTTAATTTACGGATCAGGAAGCGTGCCCTCCCGGAGAGGTCCTGCGCCTCCTCTTCGGAGATTCCGTCTTCGCTGAATTCGGATCGCGCAAGCTCATCTTCCAGCCGGCTTCGGATCATCGTGAAGAAAGTATTCTTTTGTATTTTCAGATTCTCCCGAAACGCGTCGTACAGTACGGCCAAGGCATCGGAATATATGAGCCGATTCGGAGAAGAGAGTATGGAAAACAGCTCGCTCGGGACTATATCAAACAGGCGCATAGATTTACTCCCCGATTATGGTCGTATAGCTAAACTTATGAGCAGTATTTTGATATAAAAAGTAAATTATTGCTATTATTAGGTTTATTTTAGCACAGCATAAGTTGCTTGTCATTATTGGTGTCCTTTTGGCACTGAATCGCTTTAAATGACCTGCGATCCACCCTGGGACGCGATCAAACGCAAAAGGAGCTTTATTCGCAGATGCAGGATTGGTTCAGGGCATTGTTGGGATGCTTGCATTTTTGCTGTAAATAGCAATATCTGTTTATCAAACGAATATTCGTTGTAAAAAGTGTTATAAATATTTATAATATCATTGTATTTTTTGTTAGAATAAGGGTATATTTACCGTATGAGGTGATACTCCATGTATAGAACAGCGATTGAGGAACTGCATAAGTGGAAAGCGAAGCGGAACAAAAAGCCGCTCATTATCCGCGGCGCAAGGCAGGTCGGCAAAACCTGGCTGATAAAGGAGTTCGGCAGGGTTGCCTTTGAGAAAACCGTCTACATCAGTTTTGACAACAATCAGCGCATGAAGGACTTGTTTTTATCCGACCTGGATGTGGAGCGGATTGTGACCGGGCTGGAGCTCTATTCCGGCCAAAAGATCGACCCCACCAATACCCTGCTTATCTTCGATGAAGTGCAGGAAGTGCCCAAAGCCCTGACTTCGCTCAAATATTTCAACGAGAACGCGCCGCAGTATCAAATAGTGTGCGCCGGTTCGCTCCTGGGCGTGGCGCTGCATCAGGGCACGTCGTTCCCCGTGGGCAAGGTGGAGTTTTTAGACCTATATCCTCTGAGCTTTACGGAGTTTTTAAGCGCGATGGGAAACGGTCAATATGCGGAGCTGCTGCAAAAAGGCGACTTCGCTATAGTATCCACCTTCAAGCAAACCTATATCGACATGCTCAAATATTATTACTATGTGGGTGGTATGCCGGAGGTGGTGCACCGCTTTTCCGAAAACAAGGATTTCGGCGAGGCACGGGAAATACAACAGCACATTCTCGATGCTTATGAGCAGGATTTTTCTAAGCACGCACCCCGTGATGTCGTGCCGCGGATCCGAATACTTTGGAACAGCATTCCCGCCCAACTCACCAAAGAAAACAAAAAATTTATCTACGGGCTCATTAAGGAAGGCGCGCGGGCCAAGGAATACGAGCAGGCCATGCTTTGGCTGACGGACTGCGGCCTAGTCCATAAGGTGCATCGGGTGAACGCACCCCGCCTGCCGCTTAAAGCCTACGAGGATTTGAAATCCTTTAAACTGTTTCTGCTTGATGTCGGCTTGCTTTCCTGCATGGTGCGCCTGAACCAAAGCACGCTTTTGGATGGCAACGAGTTTTTCAAGGAATTCAAGGGCGCACTGACCGAACAATATGTATTGCAACAGCTTAAAACCCTCAAGGGACTGGGAACCTATTATTGGACGAACGACCGCGGCGGCGCGGAAATCGACTTTGTTGTGGACGATGGCAGTGCGGTCATTCCCATTGAAGTGAAGGCCGAAACGAATTTGAAGGCGAAAAGCCTGAAAATGTATCAGGGGAAGTTTCATCCTAAACTGTCGGTCCGTACCTCCATGGCTGATTATAAGCGCGAGGATCGGCTGCTGAACCTGCCGTTGTACGCGATTGAAGTGATGTGTTCATAATACTCAAATATGCAAAAGGCCTTTGAGGGAGATTTGTATGTCCACTTGGATTCTGCTGCAAAGCTGAACGGCGCGGAAATTATTAAAAAATGAAACTATAAAGAATACTGACAGGTTTTAAGAAGCAATCAAAACAAGCATATGTGGCAGCACGGTTAAAGTACCATAATAGTATTATTATAAACCGAGGTTTCGTCTAATGGGAAAAATAAGATATAATATTTTTGATTAAGCACTGGACTTTAGGGGTTCAGTGTATGTTTATATTTTTGAAATTTCCAGGGAAGAGAGGTTTTTCGTTTGTCAGAATCCGGGACAGCTAAAAATATGCTGGAAGTTCATAATTTTACAAAAATATTCGGCAAAGCTCTTGCAGTTGATAATCTCAACTTTTCCCTGCGGGAAGGGGAAGTTGTCGGTTTACTGGGCCCCAATGGAGCGGGAAAAAGTACCCTGATTAAATGTGCTGTCGGGTTATTACGTCCGACCTATGGGGAGATCCGAATAGGTGGAAATCCGAGGAGTTCCCGGGAGGCCCGTCGTCTGAGCGCTTATGTGCCTGAAATTCCTCAATTATACGGTATGCTGACTGTCTGGGAGCATCTGCGGTTTATTACCGGCGCCTATGAAATTGTTGACTGGGAAAGCCGGGCGGAGGAACTGTTGAAGATGTTTGATCTTTGGGAGCGGCGGGATGACTTTGTCAAAGGGCTTTCCAAAGGTATGTGCCAGAAAGTTTCACTTTGCTGCGGGGTGATTTCCAGGGCTCAAATTCTTTTTCTTGATGAACCGATGGTCGGGCTTGATCCCAAAGCTATAAAAAACCTCAAGGATTTGATTCAGCATTTAAAAGAAGAGGGCAAAACGTTATTTATCAGCACTCATTTGCTTGACCCTATTGAGAATATCTGTAATCGGGTAATTGTGCTCAAGCAAGGGAAGATTATTGCCGATGGCAGCCTGGAGGAGTTACGGCAGCGTTTGGGGGAAAAGAATGCTACTTTGGAAGAAGTATTCCTCGAGGTGACGGCTGATGTCTGATTATTTGATAATGTTGCGCTTCGATATTCTCAAACTGAAAAACTATTTTTTGGAAGTCCGGCGGACTCCCAAAAAATTGGTTAGTTATGTACTTTTTCTGGGTTGGCTTTTTTTATTTATAGGACCCGGTTTAATGAACAGGGCAAATAGGTCTTTTAATCTGACAAGCCAAACTATAGAGGGTATCCTGGGGATTTATACCTTGATAATTATTGTCGTTATCTGTGTGTCAGCTTTGAGTGCACAGAAAAAACTATTTTACAAATTCAGCATGGGCGATGTTAATCTGCTTTTTCCCTCTCCTTTGGAACCAAACCGGATATTGTTCTGGAGCATGCTTAAGAAAATTCCCCAGACGTTTTTCCAATGTGTTCTCCCTGTCATAATTCTGACACCGACACTCCTCAATATGGGGTTAACCCGGACAGATTTCTTTTATGTTTATTTTTCGATCGTTATGTTTGCTTTATCAATATCCCCTTTGTCTTTTCTTGTTTTTCTGTTTTCTGTCCGCTATCAAAAAGTAATTTTAGTTCGCAGCCTGATTATCGGCGCAATCATCTGGCTGTCAGGAAATTGGCTTTGGCAGGTGGGAAAGGACTTTACTCCCCTTAGTTTATTATCAGGGTTCTTGGCCCCGGGTGTTTGGCATTTTCCTGTGATTGGCTGGGTGGTCCAGCTAACTTACGCGGCCTTTTTTGGGGCGAATCCTGCGACTTATATTGCACTGGGCCTGCTTCTGCTGACTATAGTGATTATCAATCTGCTGGTTTACAGATCAGCAAGTGACTATTATGAAGATGTGATTGATTATGCGGCGAAAGTTGAAAATATCAGGGAGAAAAAAAGAAGCGGCTCTTTTAACAAATTTGAGCTGGTTTCACCTTCGCGGGTCACGCGGGTCAATAAGAAAAAGGTTATTATCAAAGGAAACTATCCGGCAAGCTGGGCTTTCCTTTTTAAACAACTTGTACATTACCGGCGTAGTGGTTTAAACGAATATGTGGGGTATTTGACTCCCATCGCTGTAATAGCGGGGGTAGCGGCCGGGTGGGTTTTTGCAAATAAAACCGGGATGGATATCTTGGAAGGCTTCCTGATTATTAATGGAGTAATAGTATATCTGCTGATGTTTCGCGGTATTCAAAGTCCGGTGGGATTAGAACTCTCTTTTCCTTATATTTATACTTTACCCGGGACATTTCTGGGGAAGATTGCGGCAATTAACCTTTTGCCAACGCTCCGCTTCGCCGTTAATATCTTGCTGGTTAACCTCAGTTATGCCTTTATGTTCGGCGGAGCTGCTGCTCCCTGGACAGCAGTTTTTATTTCTTTAATCGTAGTTTGTATTTATATTGAACAGAGCAATATTATGGTTCTCAGTTACCTGCTCTTACCTTCATCCCTTGATCGCAAACTATTTTATCCCCTGGCAGTTTTCATCCAGCTTTTATCGGTGCTGATTCCTTCAGCCCTTGGCGGGGGATTGCTCTTTTTGTTCAGTCATAGTGTACTGTTAGCCGGTCTGGGGATTATGCTTGCCAATATCGGGGTTGGCGTCCTGTTCTTGTTTTTGTCCGAAAAGATAGTTTGCCACATTGAGATGCGTGAGTTCTCCAATGATTAGTTAGAGGTGTTGAGTTGGGTTATTATAAACAAATCCTGAAGTAAGCTTGGTCCTGAAATAAAGAAAAAAAGCAAGCGGCCTTAACAACGGTTTTCTGCTTGCTTTTTTTACTGGTAGAAGTATGGATTTTTGGATAAGCATAAGAACAAACACCATATACGGATGATAACCTGGCCTAAAGTTTTGGGATGTGATTATGGATTCCCATTTAGAATGCCCTTTGCTTTATCTAAAACAGCATCAGGTACTGCAGCGGTTCCGCCAAAAGATGTAATAGTCGGCTGAACCTTGGAATCATAAAGTTTTTTCAAGTAAACTTCTATTGCCGGGGGTAGATCCGTGGAATTTGAATCAATTAAGACAATTGGATTTCCGGTAACAGCTGCCAGGGCACTTCCGGCTAAGGCGTCGGGGAAGTTATTTCCGGAGACAAAATAAATGGTTTGCGGATTTAACGAGAAGGTATTTAAAACTTGACCGGCAGTATCAAAACGATCTGCTCCGGCCAGTCGGGTTATAGGACTGCCTGGTATAAGGTTTTGGATTTCGGACTGAATTGAGTCTGCAATTGCCGTGGTTCCACCTATTATATATATTTGCGAAGGTTGATCATCAGAAATAAAATCCTTAACTTCTTGTGTAAGGTAATCTCTACCCACCAATAAGATTGGATAGCCTTTACTGCCGGCTATACTTGAAATACTTAAGGTGTCAGGGAAGTTTTCACCGGAAACAATGACTATGGGGGTATTTTTGGGGGCGTCCAGTTTTTTGGCAATAAGGATATTGGTAGCATAACGGTCAGAACCGGCGATGCGTTCAAGGTTAGAGAATTCGGTTTGTTTTAATTTTGTTTCGAATTCTGTACTAATCAGGTTGCTGCCTCCCAGGATATGAACCGTACCGGTTTTGTCTAAATGCTTTGCCAGATAATTCATTACTTGATCATAAGATTGATCCTGACTATCAACGAGCAATATAGGGGCCTTTAGTTTTCCGGCTAAAACACTTGCGGATAAAGCATCAGGGTAATTATCGCCTGAGGCAATAATGACATCAGAAATTGTTCCCGGATTTAATTGTTCGGAAATAGTTTCAGCAGTCTGGTAGCGGTCCCGACCCGAAAGACGGATAGGATCAGTAAAATAATATGTTAAATCCTGATAATCAAAAGAGTTAGCTTTATTTACTTCCGGAATTTGAATATCTATTGGACTGTTAATATCAAAAATATCTGTGTTTATATTTAATAAAATGTTCAAAGTACCTTTTATATCTTCCGATGTGCTTTCCTCTCCGGTTAAGGTATTCAGGAATTGACTGATCTTGGCTATGTCCAGTTTAAGATCTATTGTATCATTTTCTTTAATCAAATAGCCGTCGGCAACAGCATACTTTAGCTCCAAACCTCTCTCACCCAAGAAAGGCACGTCCATTAATAGGTCCATACCGGTATTGAATTGGGCTAAAAACTGAGGGGTATTGGCTTCCAAATTGTTAAATATTTGATCAAGATCTTCTAAACTTATTTCGTTATCAGGAACCCGGCTGTTTTCAAGTGATAAATAGATCAGGTCCTTTATAAAATTCATTGCTTCTTTATCTTGGAGATAATTATTG
>DATMXV010000352.1:0-22864 GCA_035561335.1 Desulfitobacteriaceae bacterium | reverse complement strand
GTCCGTTGGCCAGCCTGGTTAAGGCAACCAGCATCTCCACCAAACGGCCGTCAAGCGGCGGTTCCCCGAAAATATGCAGGCCATCCCTGATCTGGGTATCTTTCAGTTCACTCAGGTAACCGTGTAAATCCTCCAGAAATTGATCAAAATCCGCCAAAGCCGTTTCTTGATTTACGGCTAAATCTTTATCCAAATCGACCAGGACCGCCTTTTCCCAAATCAGCTTCCGCAGATGGGGCAGTTTGTTCGGGTCGAGGGTTTTGGCCTGGTAATAATCCTCCAGCTGGACCTCAAGCGCGGCCAGCTCATCATAGGAGTCGGCATTCGTCATTACCGGAATCAAATGGTCAATAATACAGGCATAACTCCTGCGTTTTGCCTGGGTCCCTTCCCCCGGGTTATTGATGATATACGGGTAAATGTTCGGCAAATCGCTAATCGCCAGGTCCGGATAACAACCGGCGGAAAGACCCACTGACTTTCCGGGAAGCCACTCCAGCGAACCGTGTTTCCCAATATGCATAACGGCATCAGCCTTAAAATCATCCCTGAGCCAGCGGTAATAGGCCAGGTAATGATGGGGCGGCGCCGCATCCGGGCTATGGTAGATTTTAGCCGGGTCTTCCCCAAACCCCCGGGGCGGCTGCAGGCCAATAAAGATATTGCCGTTAATAATCCCGGGAATCAGCAGCCTGCCGCCGTAATTAAACACCTCTCCCGGCGCCTTTCCCCAGTCGCTGTTCATCTGGTCCTGCACGGCAGCAGGAAAATTCTTGAACCAGACAGCATATTCTTCCGGAGTTACGCCGTCAACAGCCAGTGCGGCCATTTGTTCGGCACTGCACCAGCGCCGGTCATTGGTTACCCGCTTAATAATATTCTCTATTAACTCCTGCCCGTCTTGGGGCAAGGCTTCCAATACATAACCGGCTTTTTGCAGGTCCCGCAGGATATTCCAGACACTGGCCGCCGAATCAAGCCCGAAGGCACAGCCGATCCGGTCGTTGCGGGGCGGGTAATTATGAAAAATAATAGCCACTTTTTTCTCGGAGTTGGGTATGCGCCTCAGCCTTCCCCAGTTGACGGCCATTCCGGCCACCTTAGCAACCCGTTCAGGAACCGGCTTATAGTAGACAACGCCGGCCCCGGTCAAGGGATCCTCCTTTCCATATTCCCTGGTAGCTACCGGCACCGTAATCAGGGTCCCGTCAAACTCGGGCAAGGCTACACTCATGCAGACATCCAGAGGACTTAGCCCCTGGACCGTCCCGGACCAGTCCTGGTAATTATTCATTGAGCAAATCGCCTTGATCACAGGAACGCCTAATTTCAGAAGACAGTTTTCCCTGCCGCCCTCCCCGGCATTGGGAGCCGGTGAGGTATAAGGCGCGAAACTCAGCAAGCTGATCATTACATCAACAAGCGGCTTACCATTCCGCCTGAAATAGTTTTCGATCACCCAGGGCAAACCTTTGCTCCCCAGCTCTTCATCACAGGTTGTATAAAGAAATACCGGCAGAACATTGACTCCCTGCCTTTCCAAAGATTCAATGACGGCATCCACAAATACAGTGTTTTCGGAAAGCCAGTGACTCCTGTAAAAAGATATGCCTACCGTCAGGCGGCCGGGGAAACAATTCCGGCGCAAATACTCCTGCAGCTCAATCCCCTGCGGAAAACGCGGATGGTAAATCCCCTCCCAGGGAAGCATTTTGGGTCCGGCAACCGGAAAGGTTTGCCCGCCAAAACAGTTGGCCGCCCAAAGCAGCAGATTAAGATTGTTTTCCCTTCCCCCGTAATAAATATACTTCTGAATTAAGGCGTAAGCACCGGACGGGACTGTGGAAAGATCGATTAACTCCCTGGTGTTCAGGGGTGCTGAGGGCTGAGCATGCAAAGGGACCCCGTACTCAGCCGCCACCTCTACTATCCGGTCAAAACCCGGCAGGCTTTCTTTTCCGCCCATCAGATTGATAATTACCAAACCGGCGTCTTTAATTTCATTAACCAGCCGGTCAAGCTTATCCCCGGCCTCCAAATCACTTTTTGTCCGGGCCATAATCTGAATAACCGGGCCATATTCCTCTCTTATCTGATTTCCCGCCTGGACCAGGGGATAAATGTCACTTTCCACTGAAGTCAGAAATAGCAGTTTTACCGACATATCCTCGCTTACTCCCCCCTCTAAACAAAGTTCCTGACTGTACAGGCTATTTCTCCGGCCTGCAGGTCCTCAATTTTATAATATTGGGCGTTCATACTCTCGGCAATTTGCGCGGCTAAACCCAGCTTGACAAAATCCTTCTCCGTATCAATCACCATCGCCTGGATCCCGGCGGCTGCTATTTTCCCGGCAACATCCAGGGCATCTTCCACAGGGCTTCTTCCGTTGAGGGATACATTTGCTCTGCCGTCAGATACCAGCACGATAAGCGGAATCATCTCCGGGTCCTTCAGCTTGGCGGCCCTCAATATCTCATATCCCCTGACCAACCCGCCGGCCAGAGGGGTTTTCCCGCCTGTAGGCAATTCAATGAGGCTTTTCTGGGCCAGGTCCACACTCCGGGTTATTCCAAGAAGTAATTGGGCGGAGTCTTTGCGGAAGGCTACCATACCCACCCGGTCCCGCTTCTGGTAAGCGTCATTCAGCAAAGATAAGATAGCTCCCTTCACCGCCTTCATTCTTTGCCTGGCGCCCATCGAACCGCTGGCGTCCACAATAAATAAGATTGTACTGCCTGTGCGTTTCTCCCTGATTTTTTCCCGGATATCACTTTTTTCAATTACCAGGGCAAGCCCGTTTTTCTCCCTGGTTTTCTGATAGGGGGCGGCAGCACGCATGGTGGCGTCAAAAGCAATATCTCTTACCTTATCACCAGGGAAAGTGGCGCGAATATACCTTCCCTGTAAAGAATCCGTTTTTGTTCTGCTTCGCTTGCCGGTTCCCCGGCGTTTCTTTTTTTCCAAAGGCTGGATGTTTATTGGTTTGACAACAAATACTTCTCCCGGTTCCTCAA
This sequence comes from Desulfitobacteriaceae bacterium, assembly GCA_035561335.1. GTDB lineage: Bacteria > Bacillota > Desulfitobacteriia > Desulfitobacteriales > Desulfitobacteriaceae > UBA2264. The sequence goes on along the minus strand of DATMXV010000352.1, from coordinate 19,847 downwards.
TTTTTTCTTCATTATTATATTGATTCTGCTTATTGTTGTTTGGCGGAGCGCTGTCCGCTTTATCTTCAGCGAAATTTTCTTCACTATTCTTTTCCTGTTCCTGACTTGCCTGATTTTCCTCTTGTCCTTCAGATTCTTCTTCAGTCAATTCTTCATTTGGCTGTTCGTAATTATCATCCGCCGGTTCTTCCGGGGAACTGTCAGCCTGGTCCTGATCACTTTCATTTTCATTTGTTTGATTTGGCGCGGGTTGGGAAGGAGTTTGCCTTATCCTATGGGGCAGGGCTAATTCGGCCGCATCCCGGATATCTTTCTCCGTCAGCTGCCGCCGCTCCGCTAAAGCGGCCAAGGCCCTGGACGCCTCGATAATCACCAGCTCAGCCCGGTGCCCGGCACAATTTCCGGCCACAGCCAGATCGGCGGCAAGTTTCATATCGCTTTCCGAGACTTCCACCAGGGAAAGGGCCCTGCGGGCCTTTGTTATCTTCTGCGCAAGTTCAGTGTTTTCAGCCAGCCATTTTCTTCTGTAAACCTCCGGTTTTTTTTCATATTCCAGCCGGCGCCGGACAATCTCCATTCTTTCTTCCAAATCATCTGCTCCCTTGACTTCCACGTAGAGACCGAACCTGTCCAAAAACTGCGGCCTTAATAATCCTTCTTCCGGATTCATGGTTCCCACCAAAACAAAACGCGCTTCATGGGAGGCGGATATCCCTTCCCGCTCCACGTGATTGACCCCCGATGCCGAAACCTCCAGCAGGCAATTCACTATATGTTCGCTTAAAAGGTTTACTTCATCAACATACAGGATATTGCCGTCCGCTTTCATTAAGATTCCCGGCTCAAAGCTCCTTTGCCCTTCCAGAACCGCTTTTTCAATATCCAGGGAACCAACCAGCCTGTCCTCGGTAACATTTAAGGGAAGCTCCACCACTTCCAGGGCGGGGAGCACGGCCGCCAAACCTCTTACAAGCGTTGATTTTGCCGTTCCTTTCTCCCCGCTGATCAACACCCCGCCTATCGCCGGATTAATAACATTAAGAATAAGAGCTTGTTTGACTTTTTCCTGGCCTATTACAGCAGGAAAGGGAAAAACGAATTCTCCGGACATATGGCCTTTCCTCCTTTCCTTTTTATTAATTAAACCTACAGTTTAACCTGCGGTCCCTGCCGGAGCGGCTGTTTTCCTGACGATTTCTTCTACCCTGGCAAATTCCAGGACACCCTCTTCAAAGGGTTTTCTTCTCATTCTGTGCGGGAGCACCAGAGCGGCCGCTTCCAGCAAATCATTGCTATTGGCTTTTTCCCTGCCGTTGAGGACGGCAAGCGTCAGGGCAGTCTTAATCATTCCGATATCCGCCCGGTGGCCGTCGACCCCCATTTCAATCGCAATCCGGGCCGCCATCCTCAGGATTTCCTCGTCAAAGCTTGCTTTAGGCAGAATCTCCGCCGCCTGCAAAATGACCTCCCGTAAGCGTTGTTGTTCAGCCAAATAACTTAGGGCAAAGCTCTCCGGATCTTTTTCGTAGTCAAGCCTTCTTTTGATGACTTCCATCCTTTGTTCAGTTTCCTTTTCCCCGACTATATCCACCACCAGCCCAAATCTATCCAGAAGCTGCGGTCTTAAATCCCCCTCCTCGGGATTCATAGTTCCTACCAGAATAAACCTGGCCGGATGGGAAAAAGACACTCCCTCACGCTCGATGGTATTGACTCCCATCGCCGCCGAGTCCAGCAGGACGTCCACCACATGGTCATCCAGCAAATTTACTTCATCCACATAGAGAATATTCCGGTTGGCCTGGGCCAGGATGCCGGGTTCAAATTTTTTCTCTCCTTTTTTAATGGCATGTTCAATATCCAGAGTGCCCACAACCCGGTCTTCCGTGGCACTCACCGGCAAGTCGATAACCTTCATTTTTGCGGTAATAATCTCCGGTTCCTCCCCGCGGGCCGCTTTTTCCAGGCAAAAGCTGCACATACTGCTTTCCTCGTACGGGTCACACCCGAAAGGACAGTCCTTGACCACAGACCGTTCCGGCAGGAGATCAGCTAAAGCACGAACGGCCGTTGATTTTGCCGTTCCTTTTTCCCCCCTGATCAAAACCCCGCCCAGCAAGGGATTGATAACATTAAGAATAAGCGCTTTTTTCATACTTTCCTGTCCCACAATTGCTGTAAAGGGATATACTGTTTTCACTGTGTTCACACCTTATCTCCTCCATGCCTCTAAATAATTACTTTGCCTTTACTCCGCCTTTTTACAATATTTAACACCGACCATTGAAGCTAAAATAAAATAGGCCAACAACATTCCGGGATGAATCAGCATTGCAGAGAAGTCTTCTCCATTGCTTCTTAAGCCCAGGCTCGTATGGGTCAGCGGCAATAACCAAATGACATCCTTTAAAAGGAAAGGCATTTTGTCCAAAGGGAAAAAAGTCCCGCATAAAAAAGCCATTGGCGTAATAATGAAACTGGTGAATTTACCCATATCGGCGTGGGATTTGATCAGGATCCCGATAATAAAACCGATAGCGGAAAAAGTTAAACAATTCAAAACCAGAATAAAGAGAAAATAAGGGGTAATTTTAATACCTGTTTGAAAAAGAAAGGCCAAGAGAATAATTAAAAAGCCTGAATAAAATCCTCTGAAAGCCCCGGCGGTGATTTTGCCTGCCGCATAAACCCACATATTCAGCGGGGCAACCATAAATTCTTCAAAGGTTTTTTCATACATGCGCGCGATGTTAATGGAGTTGGCAATAGTGCTGAAACTTACCGTCATTGTCGTTAAGGCCACAATCCCCGGAATGACAAAATTGATATAATCACTGCCGTTAATCCGCATCCCTCCACCCAGGCCCCAGCCGAAGGCAATCAGGTAAAGTACCGGCGCAATTATGGAACCTGTGGTAATACTCCAGAACTTGCGTTTGAAAAAAATATATTCCTGCCATAAAATGCTGCTGAATCCCATCTTAATCCTCCACCCTTCTATTGGTTAATTTAATGAAGATATCTTCAAGGTTGGAGGAACGTATCTTCACATTCCCTTGCCTTTGGGCGGCAAAAGCCAGGGCATCCTCTCTGGTTTCAAAAAACTCCCCCTTTGTCCCGCCATTGTCAAAGTATTCCACAACTACTTTTCCTACCTTTTCGATCAGGTTTTTGGGAGTATCCAGTTCAATCAGCCTGCCCCGGTTCATTAAGCCTACCCTGTGGCACAAAATTTCCGCTTCCTCAATATAGTGGGTTGTCAATAAGACCGTTAAGCCGCTGTTGCTTAAATTCATGAGCAAATCCCACATTTTTCTCCGGACCGCGGCATCCAGGCCGACCGTCGGTTCATCCAGCAGGAGCAATTCCGGCTTATGCATCAGGGCCCTGGCGATCATCAGCTTTCTTTTCATGCCCCCGGATAATGTTCTGGCCAAATCGGCGGCGCGTTCACTCAGGTCGGTAAATTCCAGAAGTTCCTTGATTCTTTCCCGCCTGGCTTTCTTCGGCATCCCGTAAATGCGCCCGTGCAGCTCAAGATTTTCCCAGGCAGTCATTTCTCCTTCCAGGTTATTATGCTGGGGGACAACCCCGATTTTAATCTTGACCTCAGTCAGGTTCCTGTCCATATTCTTGCCGTCAATGGTAATTAACCCGGCAGTCCGGGGAGTCAGGGTGTTAATCATCCTGATTGTGGTAGTTTTGCCCGCCCCGTTGGGTCCCAGCAAGCCAAAAAACTCCCCCCTGTTTATTTCCAGGCTCAGATTATCCACGGCGGTCAGTTCCCCGTACTTCTTAATAAGATCCTTAATTACCAGCAATTCCTTCTCTCCTCTGTTTCAAAACTATCTTTTAAAATTCAATTCCTCTTCGGGCGGCGATCCCCATCTTCAGGGGATGTTTCCGCGGGTTTATTTCCGAAACATAATCGGCAATCTCTACAAGCTCCCGGGGGGCATGTCTTCCCGTTAAAACAACTTCCAGCTTTTCAGGTTTATTTTTGATAAAATCGACAATCTCCCGGACAGATATCAAATTATTGGAGATTGCCCCCATCACCTCATCCAGGATCAGCAGGTCCCATTCTTCAGTCGAAACCTTATTCTGCACATAATTAAGGGTTTCAGCAGCAAATCTCCTCAATTCTTCCTTTTGTTCCCCGTTCATATTCCAGAAGAACCCTTTCAGATCATTATTCCGGCAGACCAGAAAATCAGGTTCAAGCTTTCTTAAAATTGCCAATTCTCCCGTAGGGGAGCCTTTAAGGAATTGAACCATGATTACCTTCAGGCCATTACCGCATGCTCTTATCCCCAGACCGATTGCCGCCGTTGTTTTGCCTTTACCGTCGCCGGTATAAATATGAACCAAACCTGTCAACATTTACCCTTCTTTCCTTTTTTTACTTAATCTGATTTTTGCACCCGGTCAAACAAGGCGTTTACTTCTTTCAGTCTGTCTTGCCATTCCTTGACATCGCCGTCATTAAGCACTTCAATACCTCCCGCCTGGATTTCGCCTTTTACTTCACCGATCCGCCCTTCCAGGTCGCCTTCCAGTTCCAGGTAGTTATTCTTCAGGGCTGCCAGGACCTCCGGATCAGCCTGCCACTTTGCCCGCTCTTGAAGCTCCAGGAACCGCCTGGCGATTTCCTCCAGCGCAAAAAGGTTATTATCCCTGAACCAGCTGCGCATTGCCGGATCATTGACATATTCCTCTGCCAGCCGGTCCAGGGACGTATGGGCAATGCTTTCAGTCAGACACTGCCAGGCAAAAACATTCTGGAGCCTGATCATCAGTTCAGCGGCGCCCTGGTAACCTTTTTGCCGCATATTTTCCTTCCAGAGAGGGTTAAAAAGCCTTTCTTCCAGGGTTTCCTGTAACTTCTCAGCCAAGGGGCTGACCTTAACCTCTTCCGGGTTTTCCCGGGAACCATAATACTGCCTGATTTCCTTGCCTTGGATTACTTTTGTGATTAAGCCAAAGCCCCCTTGTACTGAAGCCCCGAAACAGGAGGCCAAAATATCATATCTTTTGGAATTCGATGTATCATAAGATACCTGGACATTTTTAACATTTTCGATAAATTCCCGGCCGGCCGGGCGGCCATTTAAGGATTCGCCATAGGCATATGAGGAAAAATAAACAAAAACCTTAGCCAAGTCCTGTTCGTCCTTCCAGGCACTGGCCTTCAAAGCCAAATCCACCCCGGCGCCGTAAGTACCCGGCCGGTCGCCGAAAATGCGCAGCGTGGAGCGCCGCTGCAGTTCACTTTCCTCTCCCGCATCCTGCAGCGCCTTAACCAAGCGGGAAGTATGTTTTTTAATCAAATTTAAATCTTCCGCTTCCGGTAAAACGGCTGCCATGTTTACCGCCCTGTCCAGGAGTTCCACCGCCTGGGGAAAACTATCCCGCAACACCCCGGAAATCCTGACAGTTACATCAATTCTCGGTCTTTGCAGCTGCTCCAGGGGAATTACTTCCAGGTCAATTACTTTCCCTTTTTCGTCCCAGACCGGCCTGATCCCCATTAAATAGAGGATTTGGGAAAGCTGTTCCCCATTGGTCCGGGATATATCCAGAGAGATCATATTCATAGCAATCTTTTCCGGATAACGGCCCTCCTCCGCCCTGAATAAATCCAGCAGTTGGTCCGCCAGCCGGCAGCCCACCTCCCAGGCCGCTTTTGTCGGGATCTTGGCTATATCCATCAGATAAAAATTCCGGCCTGTAGGTATGATATTTTTGCCGTTATCATCCGGCATGCCGGATGGTCCGGGGGGGATATAGCCCCCGTTAAGGGCATGGAGCAAATAAGCCATTTCCAGCGGAACCAGGCTTAATTTAGCGGAAATCTCCCGGATCTCCAGCGCCAGCCCGTCAAATATTCCCAGGAGATCATCAGCTGAAGAATCCCGGCAGATTGTCTGGATAATTATGCGCCCGGATTGTTCCGGCCAGGTTAGCACCTGCCAGATAAATTCAAGTAACAGGTTGTGTAAACCGTATTCTTCCGGCCAGCGGCTTCTTAAGCTTGTCATTAATTTAACATCCGACTGCAGAACTTCCTTAATATACCAGAGTATGTCTTCCATAGTTTTTTCCCCGCCGTAAATATGCGGCTTTTCAGACCGGGGATAACATATTGCCTGGACCAGAGTGTTTTTTAATTCGCTTAATCCCTCGGAAAATGTCCGGGCCCGTTCTATGATCGTCCCTGCCCCGGGTATTTGCGGGATCTGCTCCCGAAGCAAAGTCTCCAGGGTTTGGACCTGCCCGCTCCTGATATTAACAGCTTCCAGATAATTAACGATGAGATTAAGCAATTGCCGCACCCTGCTGTCGGGCACTCCATAAACGCCCGGCAGGTGGTCCAGGATTACGGCATTGCTCCTTCTCTTAGCCAGTATCCCTTCTGTCCCAACTCCGGCATTGTAAATATAGAAATTGGGAATACTGCCGAGAACAAGATCCGGATAGCAGCTTCCGGACAGGGCGTTGGCCTTGCCGGGCAGGAACTCCAAACTGCCGTGAGTACCTACATGCAGGACAGCCTGGGCTTGAAAAATCTCTTCCACAAATTTGTATGTTGCCAGGTAGTGATGGGGAGGCGGACAATTGGGGTCTTGCAGGATCTTGCAAACTTCCCCGGTACACTTAGCCCCGTAACATCCCCGCTTTGGTTGGACCAGGACTGTTACATTGCCGAAATTAATCCCGGTAATTACTAATTTATTGCCGTAAACCATGCCCTCTCCCGGCGGAGGTCCCCAGGTATTTTCCATTTCTTCCCGGCACTGGGGATCAAGCTGCTCATAAAATTCATAATAGCCCAGGCTGCCTTCCAGGGGCATAGGGTAAAGACATCCCCCGCTGTCAACAATGTCTTCAACTGAAGTCCAGCGAAAATCTACATAGGCTTTTCTGTCCATAATCAGCTTGTGCAATTCACGGCCGCCGGCCGGGAGATTGTTAACTGTCCAGCCGGATTTTTGCAATTCCCGCAGGATATTTATTGTACTGCTGAAAACGTCCAGACCCGCTCCCCTGCCGACAGTAGCTTCCACTCCCGAACACGGGGCGTTATGCAGAAAAACCGCCAGTCTTTTTTTCCGGTTGGGAACACGTTTTAAGGCCAGCAATTTCTCTACCCTGCGGGCCAATTTATTAATTCTCTCCGGCACAGGAGAGGTTTTTCCCTCTTCATTTCGGCAGCCAATAAGGACAGGTTCAATCATCCCCTGAAATTCCGGCACCGTAAAAGACCATGGTATTTCCAGGGTCAGGCCCAGCCGGTTTTCTTCCCAGTTTTCCCTGCTGCTCATATAACTGACCAGGGGTTTAATTACGGGAATATCCAATTGCTGCAATTTAGCAACCGCCTGTTCAAAGATATCCCGGCCTGAACTGTCGCTTCTTAAAACAAAAGCGTGCAGGTTAATCAAGGCCTCAATAACCAGGCGGCCGTCATGACAAAAGAAGCCCTCCACAGTCTCATCAAAATCCTTAGTCTTTAATTCCGGTTCCGCCGAACCATAGTTAAAGACCGGCACTACCCCCAGGCCCAGGTTTTCCAATTCTCTGATCAGGGCGGTTTCCACTGCCAGGTTATCGTTAAGCCAGTTATTGCGGTGGGTCAGCAAGCCCACCCACTGCCCGCTGCCGCCGGAGTAACGGTCCTGATACCACCGGGCATAACTTTCCCAGGAAGGAAAAACCGTTTGCGCCTCCGGATGAAAAATGCCTTCAAAGACTACCGGTTCCGGTTTTGCCGCCTGCGCCAGACCGGGAATCCCCAGAATTTCGCGGCCAATAAAGCGCAGGGCGTTAGCCAGGTTTTCCAAGCCCCCATAAATAAAATAGCGGTTAATTTCCTGAATTTTCGCCAAGTCAATATTGTAGATCCCTGCCTGGATTGCCTCGGCGCCAATTGGGATCAGGGGGACCGCTCCGGCTTCAGCCCTCAGCTTTTGATAAAATTTTTCCCTTTCCGGATTCATGGTAAAACTTTTAATAATAACCGCCCGGGCCTGTTCTTTGCTGTATTCCAGGACCTTGCTTCTTTGTTCCGCAAGATCGGCGAATGAATCAGGGAAAAACTCCAGCTGAAAACAATTAAGCTCAAGCTCTTGGCATATTTTTTCGATTTGATTTTTTTCAAAATCCAGACCCATAACAACCAGCGTGTATTTTGGCAAGAATCCATCCCTCCTTCAGAAGTTATTCTGCCAGGTGTTTTCCTGTTTAACTTTTTACTTCTATAATCTCAAACAGCAGCTTCGTCCAGGCCTGCAGGAAATCAGGCAATTCCGCTCCGCTGACCAGCGGCGAGAATAAGCCGTAATTATTGGCAACCAGCGCCAGGAGGGCATTACCGGCTTGCCTCACTTCCTCGCCGGACAATAAATTCCAGAGAAGCTGGTCCAGCAAATGAACATATAAAGAAGTAAAGGTCACTAATTGCTGGTCCCTGTCAATTTGCTCCAAACAGTCCAAGAACTGTTGCCGCTCAATCCGCCCGCCGGCGCCGCCATTGTTCCGGGCATATTCCTGCCAGAGGGTTTCTTCGTTTACGCCAAACCGTTTCAGGCGCCGCAAAACGCTGTGCTGCAGTTCCGGCGCCAAACCTGTCTGCCTGAACAGCGCTTCCTTAACAGCCGGCTTAACCGCGCACCCGATCAGTTCGCCTAATTTGGAATGTTTACCCGCACTTTCCAGGTACAAGGCTGAAGCCGGATTGGCAATAACTATCGTCTGGTCTGTCCCCGATCCTGTCGCCAGTCCGGTGGAATAGTTGCTGCCGGCCAGCAGTTCCTGCAGGGCCGCCGTTTTGGCCTCCGTACAGGTTACCAGGGCCCTGGCCAGGATCCCGGGCGGCAGATCGGCGTCAATCGCCAGCATGATGTTAATGGTTCCCGGCTTGGGGAGCGCAGCTTTGTCAACAGGCTGAAAATGGCTTGCCGGATCGCCCGCCCGCCCGCCGTTAACTTCCACCCCGCCGGTTACTATGGCCGTTACCGTCAGAGTTTCATACTTGGTTGTAATGACAGCCACGTTTTCCATCTGGGCGGCAGTTCCCATTCCGCTAACCGTATCCGGATTCAGCCCCAGGTCCCGGGCCTCCAGCCGCATATGCTCACCATAGGTCGGGGCGCGCAGGGTGCAGTCCGTATCATTAGCGCCGCTGCAGTCATGATTAAAAACAGCCTGCAAATCTTCCCGGTACCCTCCGTTTAAGACCGAAGTACTCAGGACCTTCCGGGGTTGTTCAAACCTGATCACAATCCTTTTATCATCCCGGTAAACGGCATCGCCGTTTGCCAGTGTACATAGCAAAGTCACTTTTTTCTCTCCTCTCCTGTCAGGAATATTTCAGTCCAGGGCCAGCACTGTAAATTGCCCCGCTGCCGCCCGGTTATTGCTCCGGTCCCAGTCAAAAAGCAAGACAGCCTGCTGTAAACCACTATAGCTGAATTGCGTTTTTCCGCCGGCAACCACCACACTTTGCGCCTGACTGAAGTCCAGCTCTTCCTGGTTGCCGGTCTGATTACAGACCCAGACAGGCAAACCGCTCACCTGGGAACACCTTTCCCAGCAATCGCCCGGGCCGTAATGCCCCGGAGGCCAGGCTGCCAGCACTGTCAGAACTTCGGCCCCCTTATCCTTTAAAACCTTGGCCTTGTCCACAAACCAGGAATCGGCGCAAATCATTACTCCGGCCTTCATTTCCGGGCAGGCTACCGGTTCCAGCTTATCGCCCGCGGTCACCCAGGCCTCGGCCCCCACCCCATGGGAGCGCGTTTTCCGGTGACTGCCCAAAACATTCCCTTCCGGGCCGATAACCAAACAGCTGTTATAATACTTGCCGCTCCCGGCATCCTGTTCGGCGCACCCCAGAAAGACTGTCAACTGATGTTTGGCGGCTAATTGCCGGATCGGCTGCAACGCCTGGGCAGGCTGGACCGGGATGGAGACAGCGGTTTTCCCCTGGGCAAAAAAATAACCCTGTACCGCCACCTCCGGTGTAAGAATCCAGCCGGCTCCCTGCCCGGCCGCCAGACCGATAGCTTTCGCCAGCAAGGCCAAATTACGCTCCTCCGGCCCGCCGCTCAAATCCAAATGTAAAAAGGCTACCCGCACCTTATATCATCTCCTTATCCCTTATCTTCGATGTTCCTGATACCATTCGATACAGGCTTCCTTCAGGGCACATTCCGCAGCATAAGCACTGCTGCAGCCCGAACCGTACCAGCGGGAAAAACAACCCCCGCCGCATAAAGAAAAATAAGAGCATTGCCGGCAGAAAGCCATGCTGTCCTGAATCAGGGCGGTAACAGCCTCCAGCCGCTCCTGATCAATCCCTGCGGCAACATCCCCCAGCCGGAATTTCTCGTCGCCGACCAGGGAAGAACAGGCATAAATACGCCCCCGGGCATCCACAAAAGCGGCTTCACCCTTCAGAGCATGGCAATGGGCAAAGCCCTGCCCCTTTTTCCGCGCCAGTTTCTGCACTCTTTCCACCTGGGCAATCAGCAGGGGCTTACCGGTATAATGTGCCCATTTTTCCGCTGCCTGCAAAGCAGCCCTGACCCCCAGCCTGACATCGGCGGGCTTCGCCGCCGCCAGCCTGTCTCCCCGTCCCTGGGCCCGCAAAAAATCAAAGCCCAGGCGCCGGACATTTCCCAGGTAATAAGCCATTTCCACAACCCCTGCCAGCTGGCGCACATTGCTGTCGGACACAACACAGGTCATCCCGACCTCAACCCCCTGGGCAGCCAGGAAACCGGCGCCGCTCAGGATCTTGCGGGAAGTCCCTTCCCCGCCCGTCAGGCAGCGCAGCCGGTCATTTCGCTCCGGCCTGCCGTCCAGGCTTATGCCAACCCCCACCCGCGCGGCGCGTAAAAAGGCCGCTATCTCCGGACTCAGAAGCGAGGCGTTGGTCTGGACCTGCATTATGGCCGGTAATTGCCGCTGCCGGACATATTGGATAATATTTTTCATTAGCGGAAAAGCCAGGAGCGGCTCCCCGCCGCTGAACTGCAGGAGAAAACGTTCACCGCCGGCTGCCGCCAGCTCAAGCGCCCGGACAGCAGTCTCCAGGCTCATGGTTTCCTGAGGATGCTGAGCGGCATAACAATATTTGCAGGCAAAGTTGCAGCGTCCCGTCAGGCTCAGGACCAGCATTTTCAATGGTTGTTTACTGTTTTTCACAACGTTCTTCCAGTTCCCCTTCGATAGAAAGATACAGTTCCCGCAATTCCTCCCTGGTCTTTTCATCCGCCTGCCACAAACCGCGCTGGGAGGCCTCCAGCAAGGTCTCCGCAATCCGCTGCAAAGCCCAGGGATTTACTTCCTTCATCCATTCCTGCATCTCCTGATCAAGGGCATATTTTTCCGCATACTTCTGGTACATCCAGTCTTCCAGCACATCACTGGTAGCGTCCCATTGATAACTGTGGGCCACGTAATTCGCCAGGTCGGCCGCTCCTTTATACCCGTGCTGTTTCATCCCTTCGATAAACTTGGGATTCAGGGCCTCGCCCCGGAACAAACGCTTGATTTCTTCCTGGAGGCTGCGCATAATTACTTTTTTCCGGTCTGAACTGTCGCCGCAATAGGAATGCGGCGCCTCCCCTTTCAAACTGCGGACTGTGGCAATCATGCCCCCATGATAGGCATTATAGTCATCAGAATTAAGCATGCTTATTTCCCGGTTATCCTCATTTTGAATAGTCACATTCAGACTGCCCAGCCGGCGGCTGAAGAGTTCGGGCAAGAAAACTCCCTTGCCTTTGGCCCCATAGGCATGACCGCCCCAGCGGATATAGACCTTGGCCAGATCGTCAATATTCTCCCAGTTCTTTGCTTCCAGCACATCGCCGATCCCCGCGCCGTAAGTCCCGGGCGGATCGCCGAAAATACGATAACCGGCCTGTTCCCGGGCTTTCTCCCTGTCCATTCCTTCCGCTTCCATTTGCCGGGCCTCCTGCAATACATGCTTGCGCACAAAATTGATTTCCGGGCTTTCTTCCAGACCGGCCACCAGTTGGACTGCCTTATCCATCCAGTTAATGGCCATAGGCATACTGTCCCGGAATAAGCCGCTGATCCGGGCCGTCACATCAATCCGGGGACGTTGCAGCTCAGCTATCGGGATAACTTCCAGGCCGGTCACCCGCAGGCTGCCCCGCTGCCAGACCGGGCGCACACCCAGAAGATATAAGAATTCCGCTATGCACTGGCCGTGACTGCGTTCGTTGCTGGTCGCCCAAACCACTATCCCGACACTTTCCGGATAGGATCCTTCCGCGGCCAAATAACGTGCGATCACATCGTCGCCCATCGTCCTGCCGATTTCCCAGGCGGCCGGCGTCGGCAAGGTCCGGGGATCAACACCGTAAAAATTCCGCCCTGTCGGCAGGATATCCGCCATGCCGCTGGTAGGGGCCCCCGCCGGGCCTGGTTCAACATAACATCCTTCCAGGGCGGCCAGCAGATTAGTTATTTCCTGGGTGGTTTTTTGCAAAGCAGGCGCTATTGACCGGCAGATATAACGGGATACGCTCAGGAGCTGTTCGCGCAGGGCCGGAGTTAAATTAACGGCCCAGGGAAGTCCAAAAACAGCTTCCGCCCGATCGGCCGGGAAACCGTGCTCATTCAGGAGGAGAATAACTGCGCGGCTCTGTTCGCGGATTTCGTCAATAAGGGCGCCGTACGTCCTGCCGTCAGGCAAGACCTTGCCGCTTCCTTCCAGCAGTTCATAATAGTCGAACCCGTACCCGGCAGCTAGGGTTTGGGTCAAGGAAGGGATCTCCCCGTTATCCATGCGGGTCAGCGCCAAGAGGTATTCCAGCAGGTTCTCAGCTTGGGGCGGGCAGCCCAGGACATGCAAGCCCACCCGGATCTGCATATTCTTAATGTCCGTCAGATAAACATGCAGCTGCCGGACATACTCGGCAAACGACTCTTCCGGCTGCTCCGGCACATCCGCCTCCAGGTTGGCTTCGCTTGCTTTTTCCCGGATAAGCGTCATGATCTTTTCCATGTTGTCCGGCTGGTTCTGTCTGAAATGATAATATTCGTCCAAGAGCTTTTCCAGTTCGGCCAGCTCGTCATACGTTCCCGCCTGACTCATGGGCGGCGTCAGATAGCTGATCAGACAGGCCGCCCCACGCCGCTTGGCCTGGATCCCCTCGCCGACAACGGTAATCCAATAGGGATAGACATTGGGCAAATCACCAAGGGCCAGATCAGGATAACACCGGCGCGAAAGCCCGGCCCCTTTGCCCGGCAGCCACTCTAAAGAGCCGTGGGTGCCGACATGAACAACCGCGTCCGCCTGCCAGATATCCCGCAGCCAGTGATAATAAGCCAGATAATGATGGGTCGGCGCGGAGTCCGGGGAATGATAAATTTTGGCCGCGTCTTCACCAAACCCGCGCGGCGGCTGAACTGTGATGAAGACATTGCCGTTGAGCACCCCGGGTACCAGGAGGTCCCCGTCGTAGTGGAAAACCTCTCCCGGCGGACCGCCCCAGTCACGCTGCAATTGGACCCGGGTTTCCTCCGCTAAGCTATCAAAAAACTGCCGGTATTGCCGGTCGCTTACTTTTCCGGCGGCTTGCCTGATCTGCCCGTCAGTAATGTAACGCCGGTCATTGGTGGCATGCGCCGCCAGTTCCGTCATAAATGACTGACTGTCCCCGGGGATATGGTCAACCTTGTAGCCCCGTTCAACCATCTCCGCCAGCAGGAGGCGGATACTTTCCGGCGAGTCCAGGCCGGCCGCACTGCCAATATTGGAATTAGTGGGCGGATAATTATGAAAGATAAGGGCGATTTTTTTCTCCCTGTTGGCTTTATGCCGCAGTCTGGCCCACTTGCCGGCTTTACGCACTGCCATCTTAATGCGTTCCGGAAGCGGCAGATAGACGGCATTCCCGTCCGGCAGGTATTCCCTGCCGGCCACAGGCACAGAATGGATAATCCCGTCAAACTCCGGCATGGTGACGCTGACGGCAATCTCCATAGAAGTCAGGCCTTCAATACTCTTTTCCCATTCTTCCCGCGGGCTTAGGAGGGTGTAGGCCTGCAATACCGGCACATTCAGCCTCTCCAGGGCTTCCAGGTCAAGGGCCCCGGTGGCGGTAAGGGAAAATTTAATAGTGTTAATCAGAACATCAATCGCTACGCCCTGTTCCGAGAAATATATCTCTACCGCTTCCCGCAAACCCGGGGCATTCAGTTCCGGATTCGCCGTCCCCTGGCTGAATACCGCAACTGCGTTCATGCCCTGGCGTTCAATCTCCTCTACCAGGGTTGTCTGATAAGCCAAATCCCCCCAGACCCACTCGTCCCGATAAAATAAAACCCCTACGGTAGGCCTGTCCGGCCGGCAATATAAGCGGCGGTATTCAGCACTGTCGGCAAACGGTTTCTCAGCCCGGGGATGAAATATGCCGTTCCATAACAACGTTTGGGGCAAGCGGTAGTCGGCACTGTCCCGGCAATAAGTGCCGCTTAGCCACAACCAGAAATTCCGGTAATTTTCCATCCCGCCGTATAACAGGTACTTTTGCAGGGTCTCACGCTCTTTCGGCGAAATCCCGCGCTCCAAGGCCTCCGCGCCGGGGTCGGTAATCAGCATGATATAAGGATCCTGCGCGGCCCGTAAAAACTCCGCCGCTTTTTTGAGAAAATCCGTATCAAGCCCGCTTCCCATCCAGGTAAAAATTACAATGTCACTGGTTGAAAATGTCTTTTGCCATTCTTCACCCCAGGGGACTGCCTCACTCAGAAGCACCGTCCGTCCCTCGGACTTTAACCTGCCCTCCGCTACCAAACTTTGGCGCGCCCGCTCCAGCATCGTATGCTGCCGTTCCAAATTCGTCAGAAAAACAATCCTGCCCATCAGCATCCTCCTCCAGTTCCGCTTATTTATCCGGCTTCTGTTTTTCCCCCGCCGCTGTGTCCGGATAATTTTTCTATCAGACCAACCGTTGTCGGACAATATACCAATTTACCCTCAGCAGCGCCAAACAACTCCCGGGCTTCCTCCGGATTGCGTAAACTGTAGATAATCTTGTCCTGGCCCAGGAGCCGCCTGGCCAGGTCCACGTTAAGCTTGTTCAAAGTACCCGCCGGAAAACCGGCGTCAATAATACAATCCGTATGGGCACACAAGGAAACCGCCTTGTCCAGGGCGGACTGCTTGATCTCTTCAAAGGGTTTCTCACTGATAACCGTTGCCCCGATCGCTTTGCCGACATGGTAATCGATATCATTCTCATGGATTACTCCGGTGGCAATCTTAAACCCGTGTTTGTTCAGCAAACGGTAAACAGGCGCGCCGCTGCCGGCGCCGGCCAGAACAAAACTCCCGGCTTCCCCCCTGTTCCTTAGTTCGATCCCGCCCAGGCAATTACTGAAATTTGCCGAATCTATCCCGTAGAGATCGGCAACTGTTTCTTCACTCAAGATTTCTTCCGGCGGTCCAAAGGCAAGGATTTTCCCGTTCTTGACCAGAAGGGCCAGCTCACAACTTTTCAGGGCCAGATCAACTTCATGTAAGGAAAGGATTACGGTAATCCCTTTTTCCCTGCTGAGCTGCCGCAAAATCGCCATTACCTCAAGGCGGTGCCTGACATCCAGGTGGGAAGTCGGTTCATCCAGGATAATGACTTCCGGTTCCTGGACCAGGGCCCGGGCAATCAGGACTTTTTGTTTTTCACCGTCACTTAATTCCGTGAAGTACCTTTCCGCCAGGTTTTCCGCATTGACAAGGCGCAGCGCTTCCCAGGTTTTCCGCTTGTCCTCTTCGGAAAAACGGCCAAAAAAATTAGTGTAGGGATACCTTCCCATAGCCGCAATATCAAATACGGTAATTAAACCCGGCGACAGGCGTTCTGTTAAGACCAAAGCCATCATCCTGGATAAACTTTTCGGCTCTATCCGGTACAGAGGCTGGCCCTTCAGGAACACTGAACCTTTTACCGGCGCCAGCAGCCCGGCCAAAGAACGGATAATAGTGGATTTACCGGAACCGTTGGGACCGAGCAGGCAGATAAACTGGCCTTTTAAAGCATCCAGGTTAATATCGCCGACAACCGTCCGGCCGCTGTAACCCACAGCCAGTTTCCTGGTTTGAATAATACTCACAAGCTCGTCCTCCTTCTCATCAGTAAACCAATCACGATTGGCGCCCCAATAAAAGATGTAACGGCACTAATCGGCAGTTCTATTGGAGAAAAGGTAATTCTGGCTAAAAAATCGCAAAAAGCGGTAATCACTGCCCCCAGGAGAATAGTCGCCGGCATTAGAATCTTGTTTTCCGAAGTGCCCAGGGTCAAGCGGGCCAGGTGGGGGCCGGCCAGACCGATAAAGGCCACAGGCCCGGCATAAGCAGTTACCAGGGCGGTAAGGGCACTGGAAATCAGGACGATAAAAATCCGCAGTTTCTTAATATTTACGCCCATACTTTGGGCATAATCCTCACCCAGCAGCAAGGCATTCAACGGTTTACAGAGAAGGTAAGCCGCACCCAGCAAAACCACGCCCGCTCCCGTCAAAATTCCCACCTCATCCCAGCTGAATCCGGAAAAGCTGCCTAAAGTCCAAAGAACAAAATTATGCAGATTTTCCTTTTCCGCAAAAGCCACCAGGATATTGCTGAAAGCACTGCAGAGATAACCGATCATTAAACCGATCACCAGCAAGGTAACCAGTTGTTTAACCCGGCTGGAGATAGCTACAATCAAGACTACTACTCCCAAAGCGCCGGCCAGGGCCGCGCCGCTGAGAAGGAACGGCGAAATCGCCGTTATCCCCAAGGTATACCCGGAAAGCATCAGGAGCGCTACAACCAGGGTGGCGCCGGAAGAAACCCCCAGCACATAAGGGTCAACAATGGGGTTACGGAAAAAAATCTGCAGGAGCAAGCCGCTGACAGCCAGGGCCGCCCCGCCGGCAATCGCCGCCAGGGCCCGGGGCAGGCGGATGTCCCAGATCACGCTATTGTACACAGGATCGCTTTCCTGCTGCGTTAAGACCTGGCAGAGGTCTTTCCAGGGAATGACGACTGAACCGATCATGATGTTTAAGATCAGGCAAAGGATCAGCAATATGCCGAACAAAATAAGCAAAAAAGGAATTTTACTCCTTAAGCTTCCGGTTGGATTCATAATAACCACCTTTAAATTTCCAGGACCCGGCTTCAGCAGGTCCTTACTTAATAACGCTTAGGTCTCTTGCTATGATTGCGGAAGCTTCATAAATTGTTTTAATTGGGTTCCGGCAAAAAGGTCCGGATGGAAGATAGCAGCCAGGTCCATTATTATTTCATCAGTTTTATCCAGCGATTGATAATACCAGGGTTGATAACACCAGACTTTCCCGGCCTTAATCGTTGGCAGGTCCGCCAGGACCTGCTCCTGTTCGGTTAGTTTAGCAATCGAGTCAATTCCATAATTAGGCATTGAATCGGAAATAAAAACATCCGCCTCCCTGGCCCTGGCATAATATTCTTCCAGGGTAATGGTCGAACTGCCGGTTCCTTTGTTATCTTTAAACAGATAATCCCCTCCGGCCATTTCGATCATTTTGGCAACATAGGAATCCGCCCCGGGAACATAAGCTTTCCCCTGGTAAGTCATCCCCCAGAAAACCTTGGTCTTATCCTTAGCTTCCGCAGCTTTGGCCGTAACAGCCCGGCAATTTTTCACCACATCAGTAAAAACATTCCCGGCCTCCTGCCCCTTGCCGAAAAAAGCGCCGATAAACTTAGTCCACTCATATCTTCCCAGGGGGTCATTTTCCAGCCAGCTTTTATCTACAGCCACCGGAATCTTAAGCTCCTCCAGTTTCTTTAATACCTGGGCGTCATCAGAACTGCCCCCGCTCAGAAAAACGATATCCGGTTTTAAGGCCACGATCTTATCATAATCCAAAGGTCCCATCCCGCTGCCGATCAGTTGAATATCTCCTTTCTCTATTCCCGCTTTAATTTCATCGATATACCACTGCTCCTTTTCCACATTTACGCCAATAATGCCGGCCAATTCTCCCAAAGGCCGGATTAAGGCAGCCTGGGTCGTAGATGTAAGCACTACCCGTTTTACCGGGGTGTGAATAACAGGCAAGTTTTGCAATTCAGCCGGGGCCTGCTGATCTTGGGGAACTAAAAGCAAGGCCCTGCCTTGACCGTCGGTTACTTTTTGGCAGTCGCCGGCTACATTCTCAATCTGAAAACCCTTGGCATATTCCAGTTCAACCGCCCCTGTTTGGGGCGCTGTCCGCTCCTGATTGCAGCCTGCCAGCAATACCAGGGATATTACCGGAAATATAACCAAGGAAATAAGGGAACAGGATGGTTTCAGCGACTTTGCTTTGAACATTAACTGGTCCTCCTTTTGAACATTGAGCAATTTTAATTTCCTAAAATAAAAAAACCCTTCACCAGCGGAAGAGTAATAAGTTCATCAGGTTTCAGGCAAAATGACCGGAAACATAGATTTGCACCTCCTATACATCCCGTAGGTAGTTTTAACTTAGTAATAAGCAGGTCTCCTGGCTTAAGCTCATCGCCAACTCACGTCTTCCCGAAAATATTTCAGTGACACTTTTGTGAGTCGGCTCCCTTCTACAGTGGCGGGCACCACGTCAGCTTCAACTGACTTCCCTTTTCAATCCTTACCCTCAGGTAAGAATCACTTATTACCCCATATTCAATTTTGGCGGCGCCTGAATCTTCGTTAAATTCGTAATTAAAAAAACCCTTCGCCAACAGAAGGGTTTACAGTCTAACAAGTATCACCTCCCTAACATCCCGTAGGTCGCCGCAGGTATTTGGTATGAGCAGGTCTCCTGGCTCAAGTTCATCACCGCCTCACATCTTCCCGGAAATATTCAGTAATACTTTTGTGAGTCGGCTCCCTTTTACAGTGGCGGGCACCGCGTCAGCTTCAACTGACTTCCCTTTTAACTCTTTCACTCAGAAAGAATACTCTATACCAAAATATTTACTTTACATTAGTAAAAATCATAACATTAAGTTTGGTGTTTGTATAGTACTATTTTGTGACAAACCGGGTGGGACAACTCTGACAAGTCGTTATTTAAAAAATTGGCTGTTTTAATATTGACTATATAGTATAGTGAATTGAAAAAACGGCAAATTTTACAGAAAGAGCGGGGACCTGAGCCCCCGCCGCTTGAAAGAAAATTATTAAGGAAAATGTGGCCGATAGCCGGTTGTAAAGAACCAAATAATTTTTGTGCCGTCCTGCGCCGGCGTAGTTCATTTCGTCAGCTTCTCTCGCTTATGGCCAAGGATGCTCCGTATAATCGGTGGTGTAGAACCAATCAATGTCAGTGCCGTCGGTGGTCAACGGATAAGAGTTTGCGCCAACCCCGGGGACGCCGCAGGTAGGTGAATAACCTTCGTCCGTATACATCCAGCCGGAGAGATCACCGCCGTCGAATGCGGCCAGTCCGTCCAACTCGCTCAGGTAATATCCGCCGCCGGTTTCGGTATCGTAACTGAAGTAGTTATTAGTCTCCGCCCAATCGATGAAATCGAGCAGGATATCCATGACCGTGGTGCCGGAATCAACGTAAAACCCATTAGGGTTATCAGGGTCAAAGTAATCTTCCACCGCGTCATTGATCTCTGCGCACTGGGCAGGCACGTTGTTAATGTAATATTGGCTGCCTTCAATTTCGTCCAGGACAATATTGTAGTGTACCACAACTTGCCCCTCAACTCCGGCGCTGACCTGATAGTCCCTGCCTTCTCCGCCGTTGCTGACCCACATGAAGTTCAGGTTTTGGTCCAGATTAAAATAACCGCC
>DATMXV010000351.1:0-7250 GCA_035561335.1 Desulfitobacteriaceae bacterium | reverse complement strand
CTATATGCTTTAAAGGTATTCTTCCTTACTGATAATAAACTCAAAAAAAAATACAAATACAATAACGGAGGTGTTTCTTAATGTTTAATTTAGTACCGTTTGCCGGAAGAAATTCCGGAATTCAAAGAAGCAGAGATTTATTTAATATTGAAGATATTTTCGAAAATTTTTTCAACGATAGATTTTTCCCTTCCTTATATAAGAATAGTTCTCAGATGAAGGTCGATATCAAAGAAACCGAAAAGGAATATATTCTGGAAGTTGAACTTCCCGGGATTAAGAAAGAAGAAGTAAATCTGGAAATTGATGAGGGCAGACTGACAATTTCTGTCCGCAAAGATGAGCAAAAGGAAGATAAACAGGATAATTATATCCGCAAAGAGAGAAGTTTCAGTGCCATGACCAGGTCATTCGAAGTTTCTGATGTGGAAACCGATGGCATAGACGCTAAGTTTGAGAATGGCCTGTTATTGATCACTCTTCCTAAAAAACAGGAAAAGGAAGTCAAGGGCAGAAAAATTGAAATCAATTAATTTTGTCCGGACCGGTATTTGAATTGCCAAAGAGCACAAAGGTGCTCTTTTTTTCTGGAAACAATCAAAATGAGAGGCATTATCCTTCAGGAAAATTTAGAATATAATTAGGGGTAAAGTTAAAAAAGACAGGGGGGTTATTCAATGTTTATCGTGGACCGTTTTGAGGGGGATTGGGCTGTAATCGAATACGGAAGAAAAACCTTTAATCTTCCGCGTTTTCTCTTGCCCCAGGATTGCCGGGAGGGTGATGTTATTTTAATTAATATTTCAGTCGATCCAACATTAACGGCAAAGCGTAAGCAAATAGCCGCGGAGAAGCTGAAAGGTTTCTTTGACAGTCAGACTTAAAACTAAAGGTTAAATGTAAATCCTCAGGGAGGGTACTGATTTGCGAAAAGCTAAATTAACAGTGTCCGTTATCCTGGCAGTATGTTTAATTCTTCTGGTCAGCGCTTGCGGCAACAGACCGGCGCAGGTGAAGGGGACCCTGGAGGTGCATTATCTTGATGTCGGTCAGGGGGACAGCATTCTCCTTAAAATCTCTGACGGAACTTCAATCCTGATCGACGGAGGCAATAATTCCGACGGGCCGGGGATAGTAAACTATCTCAAGGCCCGGCAGGTTAAAGAGCTGGCGGCAGTGATTGCCACTCACCCCCATGAAGACCATATCGGCGGGCTCGATACGGTTCTAAAAAGTTTTCCCGTTCAAGCTGTGTATATGCCGAAGGCAACGACCACCACCAAGACCTTTGAAGATTTTATCTCTGCTGTTACTGAAAGCGGCGCTGAACGAATCGAAGCCAAGGCGGGTGTTACTCTGGATGTTTCCGGATTTTTCGGAAAATTCCTGGCTCCTAATAGAAGCGGGTATGCGGACTTGAATAACTATAGTGCGGTCCTGAGAATAACTTATGGGGAAATAACTTTTCTTTTTACCGGCGATGCCGAGGAAGTTTCCGAGCGCGAGATGCTCCTGACCGGCCAGAACGTAAAAGCAAATGTCCTTAAGGTCGGGCATCATGGGAGCAGTTATTCAACAAGCACTGATTTTTTACAGACAGTGGCGCCGGAATATGCAGTTATTTCCGTGGGGAAAGACAATGCCTACGGCCACCCTGCTGTTTCGACAATTGAGAAATTAGCGGGGGCCGGGGTTAAACTCTACAGGACGGACCGTGATGGGACAATTATCATTGTTTGTGACGGGAAATCAATCAAAATTGCTGAGTAAAAATCCTTATTATTTGCAGAACTTAATTGTTGATATATAATGTAAATAAATATCTGATAATTCAGACAGAGAAGGGATTTGTAGTAAAAGCGTTTATTAAGAAATAATTAACAGAAAAAAGGAGTTAAATAGTGAATATTATTGTATGTATTAAACAGGTCCCCGGGACAACAAATGTTGAGGTTGATCCGGTCACCGGCGTGTTGAAACGTGATGGTGTGGAAAGCAAACTCAACCCTTATGATCTGTTTGCTCTGGAGCTGGCGATGCAGCTGAATGCCGCATATGACGGCCAGACCCGGGTTATCTCCATGGGACCGCCGCAAGCCGGGGCTGTAGTACGGGAAGCCGTATACATGGGGGTTGCCGGGGGGAATGTAGTTAGTGACAGGCGTTTTGCCGGGGCGGATGTCTTAGCTACGAGTTACACCCTGTCCCAGGGCCTGCGCAAGATGGGTGATTTTGATTTAATTATTTGCGGCAAGCAAACTACTGACGGTGATACCGCCCAGGTTGGCGCCGAGATTGCCGAGTTCCTCGGTCTGCCGCATATCGGGAATGTTCTGACCATAGAAGAAATCAAAAACAAAGAAATTACTGTCAAGGTTAATCTTGACAGCACTATCGTCCGCGAAAAGCTGCCTCTGCCCTGTCTGATTTGTGCGGATGGGGATATCAATACCCCACGCCTGCCTTCTTACAGGCGCAAAAAAGAATTCAACGAAACCTCGGTAGGCGTGATCTCCCTGGAGGATTTCGCTGACAGGGACGAAAAGCATTATGGTTTAGCCGGCTCGCCCACCCAGGTGGAACGGATTTTTCCCCCCGAAAAAAACGAGGAAAAGCAAATGTTCTCCGGTAGCGGCGCCGAATTGACCGAGAGATTATACAGCCTGTTGCACGAACAAAAATTTATATAATGAGGTCGAAAATATGGCATATTTAAAAATTAATCAGGAATTGCTTGATCCCGAAAAAGCAGCGCTTTTAAAGGATATTTGTCCTTTTTCGGCCATAAGCTATGAAAATGGACGTTTGGATATCAGCGCTGCCTGCAAGATGTGCAAGATTTGTATCAAAAAAGGGCCTCAAGGGATTATTGAGCTGGTGGAAGACGAAGAAATAAGCTTGAATAAGGATGAATGGCGGGGCATTGCCGTTTATACTGAGCATCACAAAGGTGAGATACATAATGTTACTTTGGAGTTAATCGGCAAAGCGCGTGAGCTGGCCCGGGTTACCGGCCATCCGGTGTATGCCTTGATGATCGGCAGCGAAATCAAAGAGAAAGCGCGCAAGCTCCTGCGTTATGGGGTAGATAAGGTTTTTGTTTATGATTATCCGGAGCTGGCCGATTTCAAGATTGATATTTATACCAATGCCTTCAGTGATTTCATTGAAAAGGTCAAGCCGTCTTCGATCATGGTTGGGGCCACTAATCTGGGGCGGACCCTGGCCCCGCGGGTAGCGGCAAGGCAGCGTACCGGTTTAACAGCCGACTGTACGCGTTTAGAGATGAAGAAAAACAGCGATCTGGTCCAGATCCGGCCGGCCTTCGGGGGAAATATTATGGCGCAGATTGTCACCCCGAAGCACCGTCCGCAATTTTGCACCGTTCGTTACAAGATATTTTCCGCGCCTGCTCCGCTGGAGCAGTTCAGCGGTGAGATTGTACTCATGGAGCTCCCGGCGCGGCAGCTGCAAAGTGTCTTCAGTATTTTAAGTATTGAAGACAAGCCGCGCGAAGTGGATATCTCCGAGGCGGAGATCATTGTGGCCGCCGGGCGGGGCCTGAAAAGTAAGGACGATCTGGCTTTGCTTGAGGAATTGGCCAAATTACTGGGCGGCGTCTTAGCCTGTACCCGTCCCTTGATCGAGAACGGCTGGTTTGATCCGAAACGGCAGATCGGTTTATCCGGGCGGACGGTTAAACCTAAGCTGATTATTGCTGCCGGCATTTCCGGTGCGGTGCAATTTGTCGCCGGTATGCGCAGTTCCGATTGTATTATTGCGATCAATCAGGATGAAAATGCTTCCATATTCGATGTTGCGCATTACGGCTTATGCGGTGATCTTTACGAGATTATACCGCAGCTGCTTGAAATGATCAGGAAGGAGCGGGGATAATGGCTTATAAAAAGATTGACGCCGCCGATATAACCTTTCTGAGTAATATCGCAGGTGATAAATATTTATTTTATGGAGATCAGATCAGTGAAGATTACAGCCACGATGAGCTGGGCGGGGTGAAAAACTATCCGGAAGTGCTGATTAAGGTCCGCTCGACCGAAGATATCGCGGCGATCATGCGCTATGCCAATGAAAAACGGATCCCTGTAGTTGTACGCGGTTCCGGTACCGGACTTGTGGGCGCGGCCGTAGCCCTGGAAGGCGGGATTATGCTGGAAACTACCCTGATGAACCGGATCCTGGAGTTGGACGAAGAAAACCTGACGGTTACCGTGGAGCCGGGCGTGCTTCTGATGGAATTATTGGAATTTGCCAAGGAGCATGATTTTCTTTACCCGCCTGACCCCGGGGAAAAATCGGCGACAATCGGGGGCAATATCAGTACTAACGCCGGGGGTATGCGGGCTGTTAAATACGGTGTGACCCGTGATTATGTCCGCGGTTTGACTGTAGTATTACCCACCGGGAAAATAGTTGAACTGGGAGGCAAGGTGGTTAAAAACAGCTCCGGCTACAGTCTCAAGGATTTGCTTATTGGCTCTGAGGGAACTTTGGCGATTGTCACTAAGGCGATCTTAAAGCTGCTGCCCCTGCCCAATCGCAGTATCAGCCTGCTGATGCCTTTCCTGACGATGGACGCTGCTTTGGAAACAGTGCCGAAAATTATTAAAGCCAAGGCTATACCTACCTCTCTTGAATACTTTTCCCGGGATTGCATCCTCTTTGCCGAGGATTATCTGGGGAAAAAATTTCCCAACAAGAGCAGTGACGCCTATTTACTGCTCACATTTGAGGGGAACAGTGTGGAGGCGGTGGAAAATGAATATCAAGCCGTAGCGGACCTATGCCTGGAAAACGGCGCCCTTGATGTTTATATCATTGATACCGATGAACGCAAAGACTCCGTTTGGCTGGCCAGGGGCGCTTTTTTGGAGGCAATCAAGTCCTCGACTACAGAGATGGATGAATGTGATGTCGTAGTGGAACGCAACAAAGTCGCTGATTTTATTAAATATACGCATAAACTGGAAAAGGATTTAAAGATGCGGATGCCAAGCTATGGACATGCCGGGGATGGGAATTTCCATGTCTATCTTTGCCGGGACGAAATGCCGGAGAGCGAATGGAACGAGAAGCTGGCCCGGGCCTTTGAACTGATGTACCAGAAGGCTTCTGAACTGGGCGGGCTGGTCTCCGGCGAGCATGGCATCGGTTATGCCAAGAAAAGTTATCTGGCCAGACAGTATGGGGAGGAACAGATAAAACTCATGCAGGGTATTAAAGCTGTGTTCGATCCGCATAATATTCTTAATCCCGGTAAAGTATGCCAATAAAGGATTGTAAACAGGAGGAGTACCGATGCGCGTAGCTATTCCTTATGGCGATTCCAGGCAAATACTGGACCTGCCGGCGGCAAATTCCCTGGAAGTCCTGGAAACTGAGCTGGTTCAATTTGACGGCTTATCTACCGAGGATGAGATCGTCTTGCAGGCGATGGCTAATCCTTATGGCGGTATACGGCTGCATGAATTGGCAGTTAACAAAAAAACGGCTACGATTATCATCAGCGATCATACCCGCCCGGTACCCAGCAAGCAGATAATTCCTTTTATGCTTGCCGAGCTCCGCCAAAATAATCCGGAGATAGATGTTACCCTGCTGGTGGCTACCGGCTGCCACCGGGGGACGACGGTTCCAGAACTGGTCCATAAACTGGGGGAGAAGATAGTTGCGGAAGAAAAAATAGTTGTCCATGATTGCCTTGATAAAGCTGCAAATGTTGATCTGGGGATTTTACCGTCGGGAGCGCATTTGGTTATTTCTTCTTATGCTGCGGAAACAGAACTGCTGCTGGCCGAGGGCTTTATTGAACCCCATTTTTTTGCCGGTTTTTCCGGGGGACGGAAAAGTGTTTTACCGGGGATTTGTGATTTGGTTACTGTTTTGGGAAATCATTGCGCCGCTTTTATTGACAGCCCTTATGCCAGAGCGGGGATTCTGGAAAATAATCCGATCCAAAAGGATATGGTGGCGGCGGCTAAACTGGCGGGCCTGGCCTATATAGTTAACGTCGTTATCGACAGGGATAAAAAGGTTGTGCAGGCTTTTGCCGGGGAGCCGGAGAGCGCTCATACTGCCGGGTGTACTTTTTTGGAAAAATATTGCCGGGTTAAACCGCGCCGGAAAGGGAACATTGTGATTACTTCTAACGGAGGGGCCCCTCTGGACCAAAATGTATATCAGGCGGTCAAAGGCTTATCGGCGGCGGAAGCTGCGGCGGCAGAGGATGCTGTCTTGATTATTTGTGCGCGTTGTGATGACGGCGCCGGTGGGGAAAGCTTCTTTAAGGCTTTGCGTGATTGTCTGAGCGCGGCTGATTTATTGAACACAATCCGGCAGATTTCCATGAAGGAAACAAAACCGGATCAGTGGGAATATCAGATCCTGGCGCGTATTTTGGAAAAGCATCAGGTGATATTTGTGGCCTGTCCGCAAACAGCCGGGATTATTGCGCAAATGAAAATGCTTTATGCCCCTGATCTGGAAACAGCTTATAAGATGGCCAGCGATTTGGTCGGGCCAAATGCCCATACAGTTGTTATTCCCGATGGGGTTTCGGTAATCGTTGACAGTTAATTAATTAAATAGTCAGGGTTTGATTATCAGGACTTTGATCAGTACTTATAAAATAGAAAAAAGGAAGCTGCGGACAACAAAAACATCGTTCAAAGTCCAGCAGCTCCTTAGGCATATTAGGTATATTAGGCTTATGGTAAAAGAATTAAGCAAGAATTAAGCTCTCATTCCTGAATTTACCAGATAGTATCTTTCTTTCTAAAGAAAATAAGATAGATAATTTCCAGGATACCAACGGTCTGTATTAATAATAGGGCAATATACCAGGCCAATTGTCTGCCCCGGGCAGCGTGCCAAAGGGCTATGCCTTTCCAGATAACCGCCCAGGCTATTATTACATAGAAAACGGGACTGCTTGGCTGAAAGATTTGAATTAAACTATCCACTCGGTTCCCTCCTCAGTACTAAGATATTTTCGATACTCTAATTCATACCAATGTATGTTCCCTGTCAATATATCAACGAGCTTTAGCATTATTATTAATATATAGATTTTAATAGCTAATGCCGGTTAAATTCTTTAAATTACATTTTATCATATGGGATTGTTTCTTAAAAGACCCGCATACATTTCCTTTAGTTAAAGCAATCATCCTGATCATTATAACCCCCGGGATAATAAACCGGAATCTGCTCACTAATATATATCGTAA